>NZ_JAUSWN010000005.1:0-130064 GCF_030815255.1 Hathewaya limosa | reverse complement strand
GCACTACGTGCACATAGTGTGGTACTATGACCTCTGCTGACTTCTGATAGTTCAGTTACATATCACTATGTAAGTTATCATGTAGGAAATTCATCCTTTAATGATATATCTATCAGACCTCCCCAGGTAAGAACGCAATCTTTCATTCCATATATCTGCCACATATACTGTAGTAGCTTTCGGGTGATACGGACTTTGTTTTGTTATGCAAACTCATCCAGCTATAATCAGCCTCTTATGTGATTCGTATTCCTCAGACCGGAATTTTGCCCTCCGACTTCCTTCAGATTCCATCTCGCAATGGACACCCTTGTCATTGGCTAACGCCTATATCACCTTCGGCGCTCGGGACTTTCACCCTATAGATTGCGCCCATGCTGGGCGCACATAAAAAAGACTATCTCATAATTTAAGATAGTCTTTTTAGAATTTTATATATTATTGTAATTCAACATTTTTATTATTACTTAAACTTTTCCACATCACATATTAATTCTTCATCATCGAATCTTATATCAAAATTATTTGTAGTAATTTTTCTAAATAATTCTAATAGCTGCTCTTGTTCTTCTTTGTTTAGTGCCCCGGTCAATCTATCTTCCCACTTTTTCGAGATACTAATAACTTCATCTTTTTTCTCTATAGCATAATCAGTTAAAAAAATATGATATTTTCTTTTATCTTGTTCATTTAGGACCTTTCTCACATATCCCTCTTGTTCTAATTTTGCTATTGCACGTGTAGTAGTAGCTTTATCTACACTCATCTTTTCTGTAAGTTCATCATGACTTAATCCATTTTTTAAATATAATTGTAATAGAAATTGATACTGCCCTGCACCAATATTTAGTTTTTTATATTCTTTTCCTAAATAACTTACTCCTACCCTAAAAAAATGATTTATATATCTACCTATTGATTCGGTATTACATCTCTCCATATCTCCAACTCCAACATTTTATTTATACCTTAACGGATTTAAAACAATTATCTATATTAAACAAAACTTTATTTCTTATACTAGATATTTTTTTATATAAATCTAAATTTTTCTCAATACTATTCTCTATTAATACATTTTCTATTAATTTTATTTCTAATAAAAGATTATATACATCATTATATCCCTTATTCTCTTGTTCAATCATATTAGAAATTTTAAATGCACATTGTTCATATATATTATAAAGTTCTTCCATGGAATCTTCAACTTCATACTTAAAAATAAATCTATTAACTATAATTGAGATTATAACTCCCAACATTACAAACACTAATCTATCTAACGCTACCCCCATATGTGCGCCTGCAGTAACGGCTCCCCCTATACCTTGTATTGTTATAAATATCATTTGATAATCATATCTCTTTACATACATATTTATATAACTAGTTAGTAATACAATTATTATTCTTGCTGTATTGTCTTTAAATATAGTAAACAACATAGCAAATACTACTACTCCAATTGCAGTCCCAACTATTCTTTCTTTTACTTTCTTAGTACATTTTTCATAGTATGGTTGTATTAATGCTAAAATTGTAAAGGTTAACCATTTTCCATAAGGTAATTTAAATATAGTTGTTAAAAAAATTCCTATACTTAATGTAATTGAAAGTTTAAGAGAAAATTTAAAACTAAATGAATGTATATTTACTTTTTTTATTATATTTTTTATTAATAAATCACTATCTTTATTTATTTTTTCCTTAGAACAACTTAAATCTTCAACATTAATTTTAATTGATTTAAATATTTGTATAAGTTGTTTTGATATATCATCATTCTCATAATATTCTACATCTAATGTTTCATATTTTACTATTTCTTTTCCATTTAAACTTTTATTTAATCTTTCTAATGATTGCTTAGTGACACTAAGTAAACCCTTATATTTATCAATTTTTTTATGCTTTACAATTACTTCTACAAGTATAGCTAATTTCTCTAAAGATAATATTATATTTAAATTTATTTTACTATTATCTGATAAAATCTTATTTTTTTCTCTTTTATCATAAATACATTTAATAAGTGTGTTTATATCTTGTCTTAACTGCTTTTCTTTATGCTCATCATATTTTCCATTTACACTACTTTCTATCTGACTAACCAAGCCCTCAATTATTAATTTTCTTTTTTCTGTAAGGGTCTTTTCGAATTTTTTCCCATTAAACAATAATTGGAGTAATATTACAAATATAGAACCTACTGAAAGTGATATCAATCTTTTAGGTAAACCTTGTAATGTAGCTGGTGAAGTTAACATCATAAACAAATAAGATAATATAAAAGGATAATATAATGGTTTTTTATAAATATCTACTGTATTGTATACTATACCAAATATTAATATAAAGTTTATTATTATTCCTATAAATGCATTTTGCATAACAACATACGAACCAATACCCAATATAATATTTAAAATTAAAATCCAAAAAAATCTTCTTAAGGGATTTTGAGTTAAATCTTTTTCAACTATACATAAACCGATAATTACTGTGCATACTCCTACAATAGAATTTTCATTTCCAAATACTTTACTAAATAAACTTACAAATAACGTTATTAGGATAAATGTTATTGTGTTAGATATTATTGTCTTTTTCACTCTTTTCATCTCCTTACTACGTTTCGTTGACATAGCAACAATTATACTTTTATTTTGTTGCTGTGTCAACATTTTATTCTTACTATATTATGAAATTTTTCCTAAAATAGTGTATTAGTAAAGTTATTCTTAATAAAATAAAAACTAAAAGGTTATCCCACATCTTATTGTAAGATAACCTTTTAGACTTATTTTAAGCTACTATAGTTTAAATTTTGAAATTAAACTTTGTAAATTTATCGTAATATTTTCTAGATCTTTTGTATTCCTAACAACCTCATCCATATTGGATGTTTGTTGTTGAACCGAAGCAGATACTTCCTCTGTTGTTGAAGCTGATTCTTCTGAAATAGCGCTTATATTTTCCATATAATTCAAGACCTCATTTTTATTAGAATCAATATTTGAAATTTTACTCATCAGTTGATTTATTTGTTCCGTAGTATCATTTACATTATCACTTATAAGTTCAAATATATTTTTAGTATCTATTGAAGCACTATTCATCTCTTCCATATTTTTACCTGAAATATCTATTTCTTTTCTTATCAATAAAACAGCTTGTTCCATTTCTTTAACTACTTTTTCAATTTTTTCTGTAGATGTATTTGTTTCATAGGCTAATTTTCTTATCTCCTCCGCTACTACGGCAAATCCCTTTCCATTTTCTCCAGCCCTAGCAGCTTCTATAGCTGCATTTAAAGATAATAGATTGATTTGCTCAGTAACCCCTTTAATAGTATCTGTAATTACATTTATATTCTCTGATTTTTTTTGTAGATTTTGCACTTCATCAAACAACTTCTTAACACTTTTATCGCTGGAATTAACAGATTTCTCTAAGCTTTGTATATATTCTATTCCCTTTTTATTTTTATCTTCCGTCTCTTCCATATATTCTTTAACTTTAAAGCTTAATTCATTTGCATCATGTATTTCACTGGCTAAATTATTTAATTTGTCTACACCATCTGTAACAGACTTTGCTAAATCTGTAGATGAATAAGCTATATTATCAGATGCTTTAGATATGTCATCTAGAGCTATAGATGTTTCATTCATGACCCTTGAAAGGTTATTAGTATTTAAATTTATATTTGTAGCATCATCTTTAATATGTTCAACTATAACCTTTAATGATTTTCTCATATTCCCCAATTGCTGAAAAATGTTACCAATTTCGTCCTTTCTCTCTAAATACTTATCAAACATTTTATTATTGACCAAATTAAAATTACTAGTATCACTTATCAAGTTTTCAGTATTATCTAAGACCTTAATTAGTTTTTTGAATAATAGTGCACCTATAATTGTTATTATAACTACAGTAACTACTATAATTACAACGGCCTCTACTGTTGCATCAATTAGTTCTCTAAAAACTTCTTTTGAAGGTGCCAACGTAACCAATATCCATCTTACATTTTTAAGTTCTTTATATGCCGTTAAATATCTTTCCTTATTCTTAGAACTTTTATATGCTAAAAAATTCTCTCCTTTATCATTGATAGATTTATTTAAAATATCATAAGCATTTTTATCTACTTCTTTTAAATTTTTCCCAATTAATTGATTATCTTTATTAATTAAAAACTGGCCATTTTTACTAACTAAATAACTGTATCCATTATCCTCTATTTTTATTTTATTAATTAAATTTTCTATAAAGGAAACATCAACAGTAATTTGTATAATACCATTAAAATTACCTTGCTTATCTAAGATTGGTCTATCCAAAGCTACTATTTTTTTATTGTCAATCTTATCAACAAAAATATCACTTAATACTATGTTATTACTTTTTTTAGCTTCATTAAAATGTTCCTGTTCAGAAATATTTATTTCAGCTTCATTAGTATCTTTTAAATTCCCCTCTTTATCTACATATCCAAATGCCTTTACATCCGTATAGAAATTTTTAATCTCATTTAATCTTTTTATAATTTTATTTTTATCATTACTAGCGAAAATAGGATTATTCTCATAAATAAGATTTAAAGTATTAATCTTTTCCTCTAGCCATTCATCTATATTTTGAGATTTTATATCTACTAACTCTTTTTGTTGTTCTTTTATATGGGATATACTAAATTTTTTAAAACTATTAAGTTGCAATAAATTACTCAGAACAAGTGGTATTATAGTTAACATCATCATAAGAGTTGTTAATCTTTTTTTTAAAGATTTTATCTTTGCCATTTAACTCACCTCTTGAATATACTTATTAATCAAATTTCATAAAACTTAATCAATATATAATATATTCATATAAAATTTTTATACCACATTTTTCATAAAGTTAAAAACTTAAAAATATATTGTATACTAAACTTTTCATAAAAAAAGATTCCATATAATAGAATCCTTTTAAAATTAATTAATTTTATTAATTGATCAAATAACTGTCTAATTGTTTTTGAACTTCTTTAATATTTTTTTGTAAGCTTGTCATTTTTTTATTAATTATTTCTATATTTAGTTCTTCACGTTCTCCCAAACTTTCTACATACCTTTGAACACTTAAATTATTGTTATTCAACATTAATTCTCTTCTACTTACTACTTTAGAAAATCCTATTTGTTCAACATAATTTTCATAGGTTGTAACTATTTTTTCTATCATAGAATCTTGTAATACGGTTAAAACTTTTGATGATTCTACATTATTTATTACATCTATAAATAATATTTCTTCTCTTTTTCTATTCTTTTTAAAAATTAATATATTAGTTGATACCGTAGTACCGTACATCATATTATTGGGCAATGCTATTATACAATCAATAAGATTTTCTTCTATTAAGGCCTCTCTAATCTTACCCTCTGAACCTTTTCTAAATAATACACCACTTGGTTCTACTACAACAGCCATTCCTTTCTCATCTAAAGATTCTACAATATGAGTTATAAAAGCATAATCTCCTAAAGACTTGGATGGTAATCCTCTATAAAATCGATTATATTTATCACTTATTACCTCATTATATCCCCAATCTTTAATAAAAAAAGGAGGTTCTGAAACTATGCAATCAAATTTTTGTAACCTGCCCTCTATGATATGTTTAGGATTAGTAATACTATTGCCTATATGTATATTTTTGATATCTTGAATTCTTCCACTTATTATTAATAACATTTTACATATATTTATCACATTTTCATTTATATCTTGTCCATATAACTTTATATCTTGTCTTTTAATGGCTATTTCTGTTATTAAGTTTCCATTTCCTATAGTAGGGTCATATAATGACTTAAATTCAAAATTTCTTAATAAAATTCTAATTAATTTACTTATATTAGGCGAAGTTATATTTTCTATTTTAGTTGTTTTAAATACAGTGTCTATACACTTTTTAAAGACTTGTCCTCTCACTCCATCTGTATAAAATTCATTTAGATATGTAATAATCTTCTTAATTAAATTTTTATTTTCTAACTTTTCTAATTTAAATATATGATTTATAATATTTTTCAAGCAAGCATTTTCATTTATAAATATATGTAACTTATTGAAAAACTCTTTCGTATCTCCATTCTCCAAATTAAAATCTATATTTCCTTTAATTTCTTTATAAATAAATTTATCTTTACTATATAGTGCCTCACTAAGTAAGTTTAGAAAGGTAAATTCTAAAATTATTTTTTGGCACTCTTCTAAATCAAAATAACCACTTAGTAAATTTGTAAATCCATTTAGATAATCTTTACTATTCTGCTTTAGTTTAATCATAAGTTATTCCCCTTAGTCTAGAATATTTCTTAAATAAACTTTAAATTGATTTTCTCTAGTTCTAACTAAATCTTCTAGGAGTATTTTTTCTTTTTTCATAAGTTTATATATATTTGAAAGTTCTTTCTGCTCTTCTAAATCGATAATTTTGATATCAAATTCTTCTAAAGCCTTAATTTTAATAATAGGTATGACAGATCCTTCCGCACGTTTTTTTAAATATTGCTGAGCATATTCTGAATTTAGATACATAGCTAAATATCCAGGATCTAGAATATTTTTATCTTTTACAGTTAATATAATAAAATGTGATGTAGCCACCGTATTTTTTAGTTCTTTATAAATTATTGCAGCTGTATTATCTCCACTTTTAGCTTTTAAAATAATATCATCTTTACTTAATAAATATTTTTCACTTAATTTTTCTGAATTAAATGATTCTAGTTTACTATAATCAATGATTCCATCTTTATTTACGTCTTTAAGTCTTATTTGTAAAAAATCATTTCCCTCTGATGTCTTTCCTTGGAACCCACTTTTTAAAATACAAATTTCTTTTAACTTCATATAACCTCCTAACTCTAGGCAACCCTTTGCTTAAAACAAAGTTCGCAATGTTTATTTTAAGTTAACCTTTTCTTAAAGTCAACATCTTTGAATTTACCATTATATATAAACTTAGAATTACTAATTTTTTAGTATATTATATACTGATATTGATTTTTATTATCAAAATCATAATATATACCTAAAAGCGGGAATAATTTTTAAAAAACTATTATTTATAATTTTAACTTTTTCTTTTATGCTATGGGAATGTTCTAAATTTACTTCTTCAAATTTATCAATTTAACCCATAGAACTGGTTAAAGGAAATCCTGTATTAACTCATTTATTTTACACTTAAACATTATTCATGTAATAAAACTTTAGGAGAATTAACTTATTCTATTAAAGGAAAAAATGATTTCACATGTATGACAGTATCATTTAAAAGTAAACAAAACTTAGATAAATAAATGTTATCTTCTTTTGTAAATCATAATTATAATTCACTTAAAAATTATAGACCTGGAGATGAAATAGAATTGTGGGGAGCATTTAGGAACATATCTGATACTCATCCTCTTAATTCCTTAACATATCTAGCTAAAAAATCAAAATAGTCTATAATCTACAAATTTAAAAATAAAATTTAATTAAATTTTAAGTAGATTTAAGATATATAATATTATTTTAAATCTACTTTTTTATTTTTTTCTGAAATCTATTTAAGTATTTTTTTGTATTATTCAATATTTTACTTTTTTTATTCCTATTTTTTTGTTACAATTAATCATAATTAAAATAAATACGACATATTTTTTTCAAATAGGAGGCTAACATGTTTAAAGATTTTAAACTGGGTTTAATTCCCAAAATCATCTTAGGTATTATATTAGGTATTTTAATAGGTAAGTTTACCCCCGTAATGGTCGTAAGATTCTTTGTAACTATTAGTTCAATTTTCGGGAACTTTCTTGGATTTGTTATACCAGTAATTATTTTAGGTTTTATTGTATCTGGTATTGCTGAACTTGGAAACGGAGCTGGTAAATTATTAGGTCTTACCGTAGGAACCGCTTACATCTTTACATTAATTTCTGGATTTTTTGCATATACCGTTGGAAAAAGTATTTTACCGTTTATTATAACTCCTTCTACTTCAAACGCTATTGGAAAAGCCGCAGCTGATTTAAAACCTTTTTTCAATATTGAAATGGAACCTATAATGGGAGTTATGACTGCACTTATATTTGCTTTTTTATTAGGATTAGGAATTTCTGCTGTAAAGAGTGATATATTAAAACAAATAGCTCTAGATTTCCAAAAAATTGTTTCAAAAGTTATATCAAAGGTTATTATTCCATTGCTTCCTTTGTATATTCTTGGTATATTTGCAAACATGACTTATACTGGAAAATCTACAGCTGTATTATCAGTATTCGGAAAAGTATTTTTCATAATTATAATATGTCATATGATAATTATATTATTTCAATTTACTATTGGTTGTACTATAAGCAAACAAAATATATTTAAATGCTTGAAAATACAAACAACTGCATATTTAACAGCATTAGGTACTCAATCTTCTGCAGCAAGTATTCCTGTGAATATAGAATGCTCCGAAAAAATGGGTATTTCTAAGGGAATAAGACAATTTGTTATACCTCTTTGTGCTACTACTCATATGTCTGGTAGTACAATTACTTTAACACTTTGTGCAATGGCTGTAATGAGATTAAATGGAATGCCTATAACTTTATCAGTTTTTAGTGGCTTTATAGCAATGCTTGGTGTTTCTTTAGTAGCAGCCCCAGGGGTACCTGGTGGATGTGTTATGGCTGCACTTGGAGTATTACAGTCTATATTAGGATTTAATGAATCCATGCTAGCTTTAATGATAGCCTTATATGTAGCACAAGATAGTTTTGGAACCGCTTGTAACATTTCAGGAGATCAATCAATTGCCATGATAGTTGATTTCTTTAATAAAAAATAATATATAAAAATATAAACCGACTATAAAGAACTCTCTTCATAGTCGGTTTATATTTTTAAAACATTTTTATCTTAAATATTCCTGAAAAATTTTCTTGAAATCATCTAAACTCATAGGTTCCATTCTTACTCTATCTAAAGAAAGAATACCATTGTCTATATTAGCAATTCCATTTTTGGTAGTTACGGCCGCTTCCATGCCTGCAGATTTAGTTACTTCTAACGTTGTTTTTGTATATCTGCCTACAGGATAACACAAATATTTATTGTCTATTCCCAACTTTTCTTTTAAATATATTTTAGCATCATTAATAGCTTTAGTTTGTGCTTCTCTTCCCCTCCAATTTAATCTTTTATGATCTGATGTATGACTTTGAATATCCATTCCATGAGCCTTCATTTCCTTTAGCATGTTCAAATTCATATACATGCCATCTTGATTAACATAATTTGTGATTACAAAGAAGGTACCCTTCATATCATACTTTTCAAGTATCCTATAGGCATCTGTATAATTATCAAAATATCCATCATCAAAAGTAAGAGCTACAGGACGTTTAGGAACTTTGCCTGTTTTAAATGCCCCTACGACATCCTTCATAAGCATTGGAGTAAAATCATTTTCTTTAAGCCATTTTATCTGTTCTTCGAATTTATCCACTGGCATTAAAAGCTTGTTTATCGGATTAATATTAGAAATAGAATGATACATTAAAATTGGAATGTTAACATTCTCCGGTTTTTTTTGTACATATTCTATATTCTTTTTGTGTTCATTATGTTTTTTATTTTCTTTTTCTGCATCTTTTATTAATTGCTTTTTATATCTTATATCTGTATCTAAATCAACATTAAAATAATTATATGTATATTTCATTTGTATAAAATTATATATACCTATAACAGCTAACACTACAATAATACCTATTATAATTTTTTTCTTCATATCTTCCTCCCTTTGATCCTTCTCTTGCGTATATACTAATATTCTATTTTATTATAAAGTATTATTTAATATATTTGTAGTGTATAATTTTTATCTGATTTTTTAAGCAAGCTTAAATTTCAACTAATTTTGCTTAGTCCTTTTAATACTTCCCCATTTATGTTTATTTTTATTATAACCTATAAAGGCAGATACCCTGTATAAACTTATCAGTTGTCTATAACCTATACCTTCAATAATAGACACTAATATTAATTTTAAAATTACATTTGCTTTTACTGATTCTTTAAAGGCATAAAGTTCAAATAATATAGATGCAATAGAAATTGATAATCCATAAACAATTATTATAAAATAATACTGAAATAACAACTGTAAATTAATTATTTTACATAAAAAAGCTAGTGTAATTACTCCTACTCCAAATAACTCAACTATGGGTGTTATAAGTTCAAAAAGTAAAAAATAACTTTTTGCTAAAAACCATTTTGAATTTAAAAACATTGATTTATGTATAGACATACTGTGTATTAATCCAATTTGCCATCTTTTTCGTTGAGTCTTTAAACCCTTTAAAGTATTTGGTGCTTGTGTATAGCAGTTTGCATCTGGTGTAAATCCTATATAATATTCTTCTTTATTTCTTAAAAAATGTTTATGCATTCTCATAACTAGTTCCATATCTTCGCCTACCGTATCACTTTTATAACCACCTATTTCCATAACAACCTGTTTATTAAATGCACCAAAAGCACCTGAAATTATTAAATTCATATTAAAAATTCCCCATACCATCCTATTAGTTAAAAAGGCTCTTAAATATTCAATGATCTGAAAAGGTACTATTAATCCTTTGGGTTTTTCTACCTTTATAACTGTTCCATCTTTTATAGTAGTAAAGTTAGATATTTTTATATTACCTCCTACTGCTATTGTTTTCTCATTTTGCATAAAAGGTATTACTATTTTTTCTAGAGAATCTTTCTGCAATATTGAATCTGCATCTATTGCTACGAAGATAGGATAACTAGAATAATTAATACCTACATTTAGTGCATCCGCCTTACCACCATTTATTTTATCTATTAATATTATAGAAATATCATCCTTACTTCCCTTATATACAGCTACCACCTCATTAGTTGCTATATTATTTTTCATAGGCTTGTATATGTACTTTAAATTATATTTTCTTTTAACTAACTCCACTGTATTATCCTTAGAACCATCACTTATTACAATTATTTCATATTCTTTGTAATCTAAAGATATTAATGAATCTATAGTATTACAAATAGTCACTTCTTCATTATAAGCTGGCACAAGCAAAGATATTGGAATATACTCTTTAGACTTATTTAAATTAAAGTTGTATATAAATTTTTCAGTTTGTCTATACTTATTAAAACTTAAAGCAGAGGCAATAACAAAGATAAAAAATACTGAAAACATTACAACTGAATATATTAAAACCATATTATCTAATATTAATACTATTTTGCTTAGGTCCATATTATTTTCTCCTAAATTATTAAAACCTTTTTAATAATAATGAATACTCCTTTTTATTCTTTTTCATTAAATGATTTTTTCAAATAAATCTTGTTTTACCATTAATCCATGTTTCTCACTTAATATATTTAACATAGCATTAGCTGCATCTATATTATCTTCATATATAATATTTACTAATTCTTCTTTATCCTTAGTAAGACAATATAATGCAGTTGCCGAACTCTCTCTTACATAATCGTTAATATCTTTCAATGAGTCTCTCAACTTTAAAATCACATTTTTATCATCATAATTTTTTAAGGCCTGTGCACTTAAAGCTCTGATTTCCCAATCTTCATGAGATAATAGATTTAATAACTCTTCCTTTACCTCATCCCATATAACCTTTATAAAATACTTGATACATAAAATTTTTATTTCTTTGTCCGTATTATTATCTTGTAATACATCATATACAGATTTCTTTCCATTTTCATAATTTATATTGATGAAATATGATAAAACAATCTCATTTAGCTTGCTATAATCCTTACTAAGCTCTTTTTCCAATCTTTTATTTAACTCAGCTTTGTTTCCTTTGAATTTACTAATACTTTCAATCAACACATTAGAATGTATAAAAGTTGATGAATGTATAATTATTTTTAACCCCTTCATAAAGTAAGCTAACTTTCCTAGATTACTCAATGCCTTTATTGCATTTACCTGTACATATATTGAACTATTATTACAACCTTCCAGCAATCTTTTATAGTACTTTTCTATTTTAAACTCACCTATAAGTCTTACTTTATAAGCATTATCAAATTCATCTTTAACTTTTTCATTTAAAATATTATCTAAAATTTTTGTATGCTTTATAAAATCTATAATTAATTCCCTGTCATATTTTTTTCTATATAAAAGATATTCACATATATACTGACGATAAATTTTCCTTTTAATAAGTTTTTTTATTTTCCATACTACTTCCTTATTTACTTCTTTGCCTAATTTAAAATTATCTATTTCATAAGATATAACATTGCCTATAGTTTTATTTAAACCACTTAATTTTCTAGATTTCTTTTTATCTTTAACATAACTAAAGATTATATATATGTATATACTTATTAAATAATATAAAAATATTAAAATAACATAAAAACATAATTTGATCATAAAACTCACCTTCTATCTATATTCTTAAAGGCTTCCTGCATTATATAATAAGATTTTTTTAACCTTTCATGATATTTAGGTAAATTCCATTTTTCCCAACTATACCTTTGCATACTAGCTTCATGTTTTATAACCTTATTTTCCGCAACATAAGCTCCCACATTTATATTTTTTATTTCTATTCCTCTGATAAAATTGATTTTATTAAAATCATCAAGAACTAATTTCTTCGCTGGATTGCTTACATTTAACATAAGCCAAGGAATTCTTATCTCGATATCATCACCATTTATATTAAAATCCGCTAAAGAATTATATCCTTTATCTTCAGGATTTCCATTTCCATGTATTAAGTTTCCTACCTCAACATCTTGATTTTTTAATATTTCTCCCGTAGTAGGTATAATAGATTCCCTAAATATCCTTTGCTTTAATACACTAAATTTATCGATTTTACTATCTCTTGCTACTTTGCCATTGAATAGAAATTCAAAAACATTATAATAATCATTAACTAAAATTTTGGAATTTTTTTTACCCTTTATAGAAATTATAAAATCTGCTTTTTTATTAAAGGTACCCTTATACCCCTCTATGCTATTTACTCCTGATTTTCTTGTTATATCAATTGGAATTAAAATCTCTTCTTTATCTAAATTCAAATTTTCTTTATTTACTCTAAGATATAAATATGCCTCATCACTTTTCATATAAAGCCTTATTTTATCTCCTTTAGTCACCAAATCTTTCTCTTCCCAATCCTCAATATTTCCGTCTACATAAACTGTAGATTTATTTTCTCCTGAATCAAAAGAAAGGAGTCCAAAAAATTGCTCATTAGTCATTTTATCTGCCCAATATGCTCTACTATGAGGATCATCCATATCCATGGTATTCCATGTTCTTTTAAACCATTCATCTTGCCATGAAAACACTATGGCTCCTGCATAACCTTCCTCATATATGTCTTTAAGCATTTTTTTATTCATTTTTCCTTGTTCAATTTCATCGATCATTCCTTGATTAAATCCCTTAACTAAATCTTTATGTGTAATCCCTCTTGATGTCGGTATACCAAATTCAGATACTACAACTGGTATATTATGATAAGTCATTAATTCCTTAAGATACGCTTTATAAGAATTGTTATTCCCATCTTCATCCTTGAAATTTATATATTTATGGTCAAAATTCAAAAAGTCAGGATAATATGGATATATGTGGTAAGATGCAAATAATCCACTTAAAAATTCTTTTTTAGATTTTATAGTTTCAGTATTAATATTAGCTATTCGATTTGATTCTTCCACATCATTTTTATGCTCTATAACATCTGTAGTTAACCAATTTGTAAATGCAATTGGTTTTTGCATTTTATACTTTTTTGTTTCATAACTTATTGCATAATCTCCTACATTAGCAAAAAATATTTCTATTGGCTTGGATTTTTGTGTGTAAAGCCATTTTCCATTAAAATCTTTTAGTCCCTTATGTCTTGCATTAGTTTCTTTCACAAAATAAGGATCCCATTCTATTCCTAAAATATATCCTATAACATATGGTGATATATCATATGTATAATTTCCATATGCCTTTCCTGGAATTTTTTTTAGATTATAATTACCATGAACCACATCGATAACCCTTGAAATTTCTAATTTAAAAGTATCAATTATATTAGGGTTAAATGCATCTAGTTCCTGTGCCATATCTTCTTCATCTTCCCATACTCCATGTATTATATAAAGAGGTTCAATGGTATGTTTATTAAATTCAAAAAGTGCCTCATAAAAAGCTGGCATTTGTAATGTATATACTCTAATTACATTGGAATTCATATCTTTTATCTGTCTAAACCATCTCAAATATTCTTCCTTGGTTATACCAAATTCACCTGGGAAATATCCTGGTTTAGCAGCTCCAAGATTTACACCTTTTAAAAATATCTTCTGCCATTTACCATTTTTATAGACTTCTAAACTTTTTCCGGCTGCTCTCGCAATCTGTTCTATATTTGTATCCTTATTCATATTTATGTAATTTCTTAACATATAACCAAAGTTATATATACATAAAAATAAGGCCAAAAATATAGTACATACTTGTAGATATCTCTTCATTCATTCTCACCTTCTTTCTGAATTTATCATTAATTGTACCTTCGAAAAACCTATAACACTTATTTTTAAAAAATTACTTAATACCTAATATATTTATAGATTTTTAATTATGGTTTATAACATATTTATGAATTTTTAATTAACAATTTAATTTTGTGTTTAAATTATAACACAGGTATTTTGGATATTTATATAAAAAATCATTGGTATTCCTGGCAATGTTTCTAGCAAACCTTTCCTTTAATTAAAAAAAGTTACTTCCTATCTAGTTGAAAGTAACTAAAAAATTTTATATTTTTTCTATAACTGATCATACTAAATTTATTAAGTAATAAATTTGAGGTGAATATATATGCAAAATTTTTTTAAAAAACATATATCAAAATTAATTATTTCTCTCTTTATTTGTACCATTTTTTTTACTTCGTTTAACATATATACAGTAGTTACTCCTAATAAAAAAAATAACCAAAGTATTACCACATTAAATCCATGTAATTCTACTAATAATAATTATGAAATAAAACAACAGAATAAAATTCCTATCACTTCCAATAACAATCCTTATATAAAGAATTCAAAAATTCCTAAACATCTTTATGTTATATCTCAGGATTATATGATTGAAGAAGAAAAAACTATGATAGCCACACTTCAAGGTTTAATTTCTAATAGATCAGAGTCTCAAATTTATACCCTTAACTCTTTACAACCTGATTATAAAATTTGGCTTGAAGATCTAAAAAATCATTACGGTGTCACTTATGAATTAGTTGAAAATCCTTGGACATTAATAAAAAAATTTAGGCCTTTTATACATGGATATGTACTTTATAGTCGTAATTCTTTAAAAGATCCTTCTATTAATAACGCTTGTTCTCTTGCCTCTTTAAAAAATTGTATAGCTATAGATAGAAATCTTGAAGGTTTAGTTAGAAATTGCGGTATAACAAATCTAGTTAAAGATTGTAGAAATACGGATAAAAATTGGGCATATGATAACTTGTGGAATTCTGGATTAAATCATTCTACTGTTATAGAGTTATCTCCTAGTAAAGCTGTTGCTCTAAGAGATTATGCCATAATGACAAAATCCTTAATTTTTTACGAAGATAGTATTTCTGATAAAACTTTAAGAGAAAAAGTTTTTAAATCTATGAAAACTAATGGGATATGTTTAGGTTGGGGACCTGATGAGCATGAAAATGTATCCATTACATCAAAATATGGAATTAGTATGGTAGCATCTGATTGGTCATACAATTTAACTGTTTTAAGTGCCTTTCCATCTAATCCAATAAAACAAAAATCTAGTAAGAAAATAAAAAAAGAAGATAATGTTCATTATGTAACTATTGTTATGTCCGATGGTGATAATCAACAATGGCTTCTTGGTAGTAATTATAATTCACCTAAATGGTATGGTTCACCAAATAGAGGACAATTTAATATGGGATGGACAATAAGTCCATCACTTTACTATCTAGCTCCCACTGTATTTAAAGAATATTATAAAGATGCTAGTACCGGATTAAATAAAGATAATTTTTTAGTACCACCTTCTGGTATGGGATATATATATCCTAGTAAGTTTCCTAAAAACAAATTAAAAACATATACAAAATCTTTAAATAAATATATGAAAAATGTTGATGAAAATTATGTAGTTATAATTGATGATGATTCTTTTTATGATAATAAAGTCTGGAATAAGTTCACATGTCACTCCAATATTGATGGTTTATTTTACCTTAATTATCACAAACATGATGACTATCATGGTAAAATATCTTGGTCAAATAATAAACCTATTGTATCTTGTAGGGATTTACTTTGGCATGAACTTGAAGATGAAAATACACTTATTCAAAATATAAATGACAGAATTGAAAAAGGATATACAAATGTAAAAGATCCCAATGCATATACCTTTGTTTATGTTCATGCATGGAGTAAAGATATGAACAATATTAAAAATGTTGTAGATAAACTGAATAAAAATTCTAAAGTAAGAGTAGTTTCACCAGATTCTTTTATGAAATTAATTAAAGAAAATATTCCTCATTAAATTTTTTATTTTAATAAACTTATATCTAATTATCACTAATTTATAGTAGTGATAATTAGATATAATCTATTGTTTAATTATCTATTTTCTTTTCTAAATAATTACTAAATTCATCTGTTACCTTTTTTTTATTTGTGTCATACATAGCTATAAATTTATTATTTATTCTTGTGTATATAATTCCCTCAAAATCAAATAAATCACTATCCTTATATTCATACTCAAATAATTTTATTTTTCTACCACTTATTAAATCAAAACTCATAAATTTATTCTTGTTATAATAATAAAAATTTTTGCCAACCAAAATTTTGCTTTTAACATCTTTACAAGGAATGATTTTATAACAAGCTCCATCTTTTTCAATTGCACATACCTGATCATCAACATTATCTGTAGATTTATCTAATAAAACTACAATATAATTTTCATATGCGCCCAAAAACTGTATTTTAGGATGGTTTTTAGAACATTGAGGATAAATTCTTTTTCCATTTGCACTAATATAACTTTGAATTATAGGCGACGATGCTAAAACAGTTTTTTCATCAATAATTACAGATGAACCATACCCTGCATCAAAAATTTTTTTCTTTCCATTCCTATTCAATCCATAACTTATCATCTTACCTCCTACATAAGCTGGAATTTTACCCATTAAACATTTTAAATTTGTTACATAAACAAGCTTATCATTTCTTATAAGAATCTGACCTACATTTTCACATATAACTCTTCTATCCGTTTTTCCATCAAGTTTAACAGATACAAGTTCCGTATTATTATTAGCAATATTATTTATATAATATAATCTATCTTTATAAACATTAAGGAATGTAGCTCTATCATTATTAATATTTTTTTCATTTTTTCCACTTAATTCAACACTATATATTCCTCTTATATCTTTACCACAATAATATATTCTATTGTTATACTTACAAGCATGAATTTTATTTTGAAAATTGTTTACTGAGTTCCCGAATATTCTATAACTATCACTATATTTTTCATGGGTCATTTTAATTAATTGTTTTTTAGAATACTTTATTTCTGTTTTATTTCTTAGTCTTTTTACCTCATAGTCTGTATCTACACAACCACCTAATACTACTAAACAAAATATCAACATCATAATTAACTTATTCTTATTCTTCATCTAACGCCTCCCATGTTGTTGAATATAGTATTTTTCAACTTTCCATTTTATGAACTTATTATAAATATTATACAATAATTCCTGTTATTTTCTCAATTTATACAGCTAAAGCGTTAAATCAAATTTTTAATAAAAATAAGTCTATTTATCAATAAATTTTTAATATAAAATACACTAACAATCATTGATATAAGGATTTTCGTTAACTTATTTAAGTACACATGTAGTATTTTAAAACAATTGTTAATATGTTAAAAAATAGTAAACTTATATTGAATAAACTTTTAATATTTAATAATATAAAACCATTCTATCTTGATTATAACCTGTAAAATAACTAACCAAATGTTATAATAACTATTCCTGTTCCTTTTGTTCTGAGATTTTATCCGCTACTTCCTTTCTTAAATTATTAAAATAATTTTTAATACCTGCCTGGCCTATTATAAACGGGTTCTCTTCGTTGCATTTTCTATTTCTTACTATTTCTAAATTCGAATATCCATTTTCACAAAATAAATGTGCTGTAATTTCAACACTTACCTGCTGAGCTTGTACATACTTTTCAAAATAATCAATAGATTTTCTGTAATCTATCTTTGCTTCTAAATCATTTGGAACTCCAAGACCACCCCATTGAGCTACATTGTAAACCTTCCCATTTTGTTTAACTGGAAAAATCAAAGATATGCAACCTGGCGTATGTCCTGGTGTATCTATAATATTTACCGTGATATCACCTAATTGTATTTTTTGTCTATCTTTTATTTTAATATCCACTAAACATTTTGGTGATCTAGGTCCATTCGCTCCACATTTAACATTATTCATAAAGTTATAATCTATTTGGCTCATAGCTATTTTCGCTTTATAATTATCCTTAATAAATTGTGCACCACCATAATGATCTCCATGTCCATGTGTTATGATAATATATTTAATCTCTTCTGGATTTAAATTTAATTTTTTCATACCATCAATAATTAATTGTGCATCACGATTATCCCACATAGAATCAATTAGAATAATCCCTTCAGATGTTTTTAGCACCCATGTTACAACACTTCTGCTACCTATACAGTATAAATTATCAAAAACCTTTGTTGGTTCCAAAGGTGTATTATCAAATAATTCTTGTGGAAGATTTATTTTTTCTTTACTCATTATTATCTGCCTCCTATTAAAAACTTCTTCTAAAATTTTGTACTATGTTACTATTTTATAAAAAATTATTTATAAATTACTTTTGTAAAAGATTACAATATAAAACTATTACTAAAAACTTTATTCCCTTGTATTTCCTCAATAAATAATAACATCATAGAATGTAAAGCCCAAGTTCATAAATAAATCTGTAATGTTTATAATCACAAGAGCCTCTATTAAAAATGGATTTATCTATGTATAAACTAAAGTTAAAATATAAAAACACCATAACTTCTATGTAATAAATAATAAAAATTTAAGGCATACTTTTCATAGTAAAAACTGTGAAAAATACGCCTTTTATATTAATCATTATTTCTTTCATTTCTAATTATTCTTCTAATACTGCTTTCCGTTAAGAAATACTGCTCAGATAAAACCTTAACAGCTATTCCTTGGGAATACTTATTAAATATTTCTTTATCTCGTTCTTTTAAATAGATTTTAGTTTGGGTATTTTCCCCCCAAGACTTTCTGTTTTCATTTTTTCTAGGTATGTAAAGATATCCACCATCAATATATTCTTGAATCATTTCAATTATATTATGTGGTAATATATTTTGTGCTTTTTCATATTTCATAATTTCTTCGCCCCACTCTACATTTAGTATATAAATGAGAATGCAAAGATTGATTAAAATACGAAAAACTTAATATTCATATATTTGGCTCCAAGCAAAAGTTTTTCACATACTACAATCTTTGCATGGAGCTAACTACTTTTTTACGTGCAGACATGATAAATTCACTTCCTTTTTGTTCTATAATAAATCATTTAAATAACTTATGTCAATTTTAGTCTTTTCTTCTTACAGTGTAATTACCTATATATAATAAATCTATTAACTAAATCATTCGTTACATTAAAATAACCCACAAAACTAAAAGTTAGATTTTGTGGGTTTCGTACTATATGTTAAACTCAATTGTTAAAATACATAATTTTTATCTGAAATAATATTCACCATTATCTTTTATACCATAAAAATCAGCAAAACTTATATCTAATACATTTTTATTTTTACTTAATATATTAATCTTATTTTTTATTAAGTGGGTTAAAACTCCACAATAAGATATGTCACCTTGTAATAGGGCTCCATATATTCTGCCATTCTTATGAATAATTTTTTTATAACTATTTTTAGTTTCACATACACTTGTTATAAAGCTTTCATCTGGTGCTTGAATTATACCTAAAGATACAGTATCAAGTCCTAAAAAGTTCATAGAATTTTGGAAAGCAAAATTATCTTCATGAACAGTTTCAATACCAGCCATGTTTAGTGCCGCTGTTTTTCCCTGCTTTATTGCAACAGGCCATATTGGTGCTAAATTTGTTACATCACCTGCTGCAAATATATCTTGAGCAGTAGTTTTACAGTTACTATCAATAACAATTCCTCTTTCAACCTTTACAGATGAATTGCTTAAAAAATCAACATTTGCTTTAACACCTGCTGCAACTACTATATATTTACATGGTATGATTTTGCCTGTACTTAAAACCACACCTTGAGCAGCACCTTCTCTATCTAATACTGCTTCTTGAACAGAAGCGTTAGTTATTATCTCTACATTATTCTTTAAAAGCAACTCTTCATATTTTGAAGCCGCCTTTTTATCCAATTGAAGTGGTAAAATTCTATCGGACATTTCAATTAAATGTATTCTTACACCCTTATGAATGAGACCTATAGCAGCATCAATACCAACAAGCCCTGCCCCTATAATTACAACATCATCTCCATATCTACACTTTTCAGATATTGAAACTGCATCTTCAATATTTCTAAGGCAAGAAACATTATTCGCCTCTATTAAATTTTTAATAGGAGGAATTGTAGCAGAAGAACCAGATGCTATTAATAATTTGTCATAAGTAATTTTTACATTATTTTTTAAAACTACTTCCTTTTCATTCTCATTAATTAAAGCTACCTGAACATCTTTAATCCAATTTATCTTATTATTTTCAAAAAAATCCTTCTCTATAAAAGATATTGATTCAAGATCTCTTTCTCCACCTATAACTAAATGAAGCATGCATCTTGAATATACATTTTTATCTTTAGATATCATAACTATTTCACAGTTAGGATCTACTGTTCTTAAAGTTCTCGCCGCACTTATACCTGCAGCACTCGCACCTATAATTACGTACTTCATTTACTCTACCTCCTTACTTAAGGAAATAGCTCCAGTTGGGCAATTTTCAACACATCTTGGAATTTCTCTTCCATTACATAAATCGCATTTCAATATAACTTTTCTATTAGTCTCATCGGCTTTAAGAACACCAAAAGGACATGACATTACACACATAAAACAAGATGCACATTTCTTTTCATCATATTTTACAACACCAGTAGAAGGATCTTTTGTCATAGCACCGCTCATACAAGTAGCAACACATTCTGGGTTATCACAATGTCTACAAAATATAGGTGTCAATCTTCCTTTTGAATCTAAAGTTATATGATTTCTACTCTCATTTTTACTATCTTGAAGTTTTAAATCAAATATGGATTTCCCTTTTTCATTATGCTCAGCCATACATGCTAAGGTACAGTTTAAACACCCTTGGCATAAAGCCCTATCAATTATAATCCTCTTCATTAGTTAATCCTCCACAAACTATGCTAAACCTAAGTTTTTTCTTCTACTAACAATGATTTCCTCTAAACGATCCGCAGTTTTCATTACATCATCTTCAAGAATTAATTGTCCACCTGTAATGTATGGTAAACATTCAGTTAACGCATTAGTTACATTCTCACTTCCAGTAATGAAAGGTGGAATCGCAAGATGTAGTGGAAGTCCTAAAGCTAATCCAAAGGCACCATCTGCAAGTGCTTGTTCTTCTAACCATTGTGGTGCAGATAATACTAACGGAAGCTGTGGAATATCAACTTTTAAATACTCAGCTAGTTGTGATGCAACCATTTCAAGTCTTCCAATTGCAAGACATGGACCAAAATTTAAAACAGGAGGAATTCCTAAACTCTCACATACTGCTTTTAAATTATCCCCTGCAAACTTAGCAGCTGAAGGAGACATTAATCCTACATTTTCTAATCCTCCACTAGAACATCCTGCAGAAAGAACAATAATATCTCTTTTAATAAGTTCTTTTGTCAATTCTACAGTAAATACATCATGACCTTTTGCAGTAAGATTTGAACAGCCTACTACCCCTGCAACTCCTTTTATCTTGCCACTAGCTATTAAATCAACAAGAGGTTTCCAAGAACCACCTAGGAACTCTTTTAAAGAATTTTCACTTACTCCAGTAACAACATCATCAAATCCATGATCCATTGGAATATTTATTTTTACATTTTTTCTTCTATTTGAGTAACTATTTAAAGCTTCATCAATTACCTTATCCGTAATAGTTTCTCTTTTTTCATATGAATACTTAAGATACTCTGCATTAACCTTTTTAGCTACGTCATCAAGACAAATCATTTTAACATCAAATTTATCAGCAATTGGCTCTAATCCTGGAAGAGTACAGTTAAACTCTGAAACAATAATATCTATTCCACCAGTAGCAACAAGAGCTTCACTTGTAAAGTTATTTCCCGCATGTCCTGAGAAAACTTCACTATAATGTTTACCTCTAAGTTGTAAATCTTGTCCAACACATGTACAACCAACAAGCCTAAACCCTTTAGCTCCAACAGCTTTTGCTTTTTCAGTAATATATTTTTCCACAAGTTTATCTTGAAGATGAGCTATAATTGAATGTTGATGACCTGTAATCATTATATTTATGTAATCTGGATCTACTACTTTGAATCCAACCTTTGCTTGGCGTATTGCAGGTTCTCCAAGCATAACATCATTTAAAAGATTAGTTAACCCTAGTCCATATAAGCCAGTTGAAATTCCTAAGTTTAAAGAATTTATAACCATATCAATAGGATCACTATTTAAATTAGTTGAAGTTTTAACTAATGCATCAAATACTTCTGCCTTCGCACCACCTGGAAGAAGGTTAAGCTTTTCCCATTCCTTAAATCTAGGAGCATATGCAAGCTTTTTAACAAGTTCCATTTTTTCATATCTAGGTTTATATAGATCTTTTAAAACAGTATCTGCTACAAGTGTTGCTTTCTTGTGCATATCATATTCATTTATTCCAAAAAGTTCTGCTAAGTGATTTAAAGCATTAACTCCTTTAATAGTTCCTTTATTCTCTCCAGTTTTCTTTAAATTAAGTGCTGTATTTTCAACTATATGTAAATAACATGCAGAACCAGCTGCTACTGCTCTTAAAAAGTTACGTGCAACAATTGTATCTGCATTAGCCCCACATACTCCACGAGGAGATTTTGGTGTAATACGACATGGTCCATTTGAACATAAACGGCAACAGACACCTTGTTGTCCAAAACCACATTTTACTTTTTGCTTTTCTACTCTATGATGAGAAGTATCCACCTCAGAATTTGCTATAAATTTTTCTAATACCTTATCGGCACTACTACAGGTTGTACAATTTCCACAAGTATTCATTAAATTTCCTCCTTATCTATACCTTTTTGGTATAGTTTTAATTATTTAAAAAGGGAATTAATATTCCCCTTCTTTTAAATCTTTAAAATTAATTTTTGATAATTGCAAAACAAGATTTTCTTGAACTCCACTAATAGCTCTATGTACTTCACATTTTGTACCTTTTTTAGCAGTACATAAGCTCGGATCCAGTATACAACGATTTAAACATATTGGACCATCTATGGCCTCTATGACATCTTTTAGTGTAATTTCTTCTGGTGGTCTATTAAGAGAATACCCACCATTAATACCTCTATAGGATTTAATAATCCCAACTGCAATCAGTTTTCTTAGCAGTTTTAATAGAAACCTACGAGGAAGATTCTCATGTTCTGCAATAGTTGCTGCATCCACTTTTGCTCCATACTCTAACTTAGATAGGTAAAGTGTTACGCGTAAACCATAATCAGCTTCTTGAGTTATTTTCATATTATCTCCTCTAAAACTCTACTTAATTGGTATACTTTTAGTTTAATTCTTTTCAGTTTTGTTGTCAATAATTATTTGTATAATTTTAACTTTAAGTATTTTATATGAAAATTATTTCTTTTAATTTCTTCATATTTCAACCTTCTAATTATTTCGAACATAGCTTCTACAAGATTGAAATATATATCAATATATCACCTTATTTTTCTTATTTATAGGCATAAAAAAACAAAGTTATAGAATTAATATAACTTTGCTTTTTTACCCATAATATAAAAGATTTATACATTAAATTATGTTTCTACAGCCTTTAATAAATTAGAATTCATTGTTAGGTTAATTGTAATTAGTTAATAATACGTCTTAATTAAAACTAAAGATTATACTCATTTAGATTGAACTATTTTTCAAATGCAACACATCCTACTAAATAAGGATGATCGACTATTATCGCATTCTTTACCTTACGAATCAACCATAAAACATATACATCTCCACCGCCTGCTATAATATTGACTACCCCAAACATAGTACAAAAATAATTTCCTAATATTAATCCAATAATATATGGTAATAATCCTACAACAATAGTGGGCATTATACAACCCAAAACATATTTTTTAAATGCAAGACCTTCATTACAACAACAATAAGGTGAAAGTGTTGCCCAATCTACTCCAAATCCTATAGCTCTCCACTTTTTTTTACAAAAAACTGCCCACGTAATTCCATGAATTAATTCATGTACCACAACTCCTAGAAATACAATAAGCCAAAATACTATATCTAATCTCATATATCTATAATTTTCTCCATAAATTATTAAAAATAATAAATAAAAAATAACAGCAATTGGTCCTGTAGTTACTAACACCATGATATTTGCTCTTAAAGCACTTACATTTAACTGTTTTTCTTTATATCCTTGTTCAACCAACTCTTCACGGATTTTATTAAATTCTTCTAAACGTTTTATTTGCACACCGGTTAATTTTTTTTTATTCTTTGATATTTTACTTTCGTTTTTCATTATCCCCTTATTCTCCTAATTTACATTTATGTTTGATTATATACCTATTTTCTTCATATAATAATACAATTACGAATTAACTTAACCATAAATCACTATTTATTATGATGCTATATAAATAATTTACTATTATATTCCCGTATTTACAACTTCTTATTTTATAATTTTTTATACACTACATAAATAAAAATTTATATATTACTATTTTAAACTATATAATAGTTTTATTTAATCAACTTCTTAGCCCATTCTTCTACCTCTGAATTGCCACTTATCACAAACTCCTGTCCTCTTCCAACAGTCTGCAATAGACAATACTCATCTTTTAATTGCCAAATTGGCTTTCCTTTGGGACTAGTTAATTTTTCATGAAATGTCATTTTTGTATTAAACTGTGGATGAAAAAACCGAGGTAGTTTCCATAGTGATCTATTACTCTGCCCACCATAAGTTAACACTAATGATTCATCATAATTAAGCCAACCATAACCCGGCAATGTACTGTTAAAACTTAATTTTTCTCTAGCAATATACGCCGTATTTTTTTTCCTATTCCTATCATGATAATGAGGATGACTAAGTTTCCATTCCTCATAGTTTTCTTGTTTTGAAATACTCTCAATTTTACCTACTTGAAGGTATCCCCATATAACTTGTTTATCTGTTTTATTTACAAATGTATATTTGCCATTTATTTTCTTTACATATTTGAACCATCCAAAAAATAAAAACAAATCTCCTTCTTCAACCTTTTGATTTGCTAAATGCGATTGTGATGTACCACATTGCCCAAATATGCCTCTCCAGTCAGCATCACGATTTTTCTTAGTACTAGCATTTACATCTGGATCTAAATGTACATATCTCTTTTCAAAACCTTTAATACCTAATGAATCCATAACATCTGCATATGTATTTCCTTCTTTTAAATAAATATCACTGTAAGTTATCTCTGTATCAACAGAGTTTCCCCCTATGTCTTCTGGTATAGGTAACGATACATGATATTTTTCATCTATAAACAAAGGGCTTGGATATCCTCCTGCCTTAGAATCAAAGCCTTTTCTACTCAAAATTATTTTCATTATATTTTTCACCACCATAGACAAATATAATTCTACAATTTAATTGTACATATTTTTACATTATTTTAACATTAATTCAGTTCATCAAATTTATACATTATTCTACAAAATAAAAATCTACTACAGTAAGTATTTTACACCTACCATAGTAGTACCCTTTGCCTCTATTTCTTAAATTACAATATCTCCTTAACCAAACTACGTATAACCTTTACCTGCTTCATCTTCTTGACTTTCTAAAACCATATTTATATTTTTCATAAGCTTTTTAATAAAATCTTCTTTGTTGTTAATAATCTTATTTATGGATTTTACAAAAGCATTCTTTAACTTTTCTTCACTTACTGCTTTTATGTTACAATCCTTAACCCCGTTGTCTATATGATCTGATCTACACAAAGCCACACATACTTTTTATATTTCTCACATGTCCCCCATCTTTTTCTTCTAAACTTACTTTCACAGTTGCTACATATTATCTTTCCTAAAAGGCATATTTACTTGTATATCTGCTTTTAGTTTTTTGTGAGTATCCTACAAGATTTGCTCTTCTCTTTATTTCATCTTGAACCTTTTGAAATGTTTCTTTTAAAATGATTGCTGAATGACTATCTTCCACATAATACTGCTGAACCTCCCCTCTATTTTTTACTCTTTTATGTGTTAGAAAGTCTGTTGTTATGGTCTTTTGGAGAAGTGCATCTCCTGTATATTTTTGATAATGGCTATATATTCTTCTTGAAACTTTTGCTTATTATTCCTTTATAATCAAATTTTCATCTTTGTCCTTATTATATCCCAAAATTCTTTTAGTATTTTCCCTTGCTGATTCCTTCTAACTATGCCCCACCTACTATTTTAAGAAATATTTCTTGACTTGTCTTGTGTCGCATTCTCTATAGGAACATACTTCTTCGTCATTTTTATTTACATCTAATTCTAACACATGTTTACCTTTTAGTGAATGACTCATACCAGAATTAAATATGAATGTTATCATATATGGATCTTTATTTCCATCTTCATCGGTTCCACCTAAAATAATTTTATTAACTGCACTTTCAAAAACTATTCTATCAAATTCTTTAATTGGTTTATTACTATCAAATACTTTTCTAAAACTATTTATTCTTTTTTTAATATCAATGTTATTTTCATTAGAAGCATCTAAATCAACTTTTTCAGCCTTAAACTTTTCTAATGCGGTAGAAAGCTCTGTGAATTTAATTTCATAAGTAGCTTTATCAATTATTTCATCAATTCTCATATCCACTAACTTTTTCAGCTTATTTTCATAAGAAATTATTTCTTTTTCAACTCTTTTTAATTCTTTAGCTGTATTAGTGTTATTAAGAGTATTTTCTACAGTTTCCATGAATTCTGTAACTATATCTTTATTTTGTAGACAAAACATATTAAATGCTTCAATAAAAGCGTTCTCAATAATCTTCTCATTTATTCCTTTACTGTCCGGACAATACTTTTTACCTTTTTTAGTAGATACATAACAATGCCAGATAGTTTTTTCGTGAGTTGTACTACTGTGCCATCTACGTCTAGTAGCTATGCCACCGCAAAAGCCACATTCTATTTTACTGCTAAAAGCAAATTTTCTACTATACTTTTCTCCTCTTCCTTTGTTATTACTCTTTGCACTACGCTTTTCAAGTATTTTTTGAGCTTCATTAAATACTTCTTCTGATATTATAGGTTCATGATTAGAACTTATATAATACTTCTCTTCTTCCCCCATATTATCAAGTCTTCTTTTGGATATTGGGTCAACAGTAAAAGTCTTTCCTAATAATAAATCTCCTTTGTATTTTTCATTAGTTATAATTCTTCTAACTGAACTATCATTCCAATTAGTATTTCCTTTTTTAGTTTTATATTTTAATTGTGTAAGCTCTTTTGCAATAACAAAACATCCTACACCTTCAATATATCTTTTAAAAATATATCTGACTATTTTAGCTTCTTCTTTATTTACTGTTATTACTTTATTTACTGTATCATAATCATATCCTAAGCAGCCATTAAAACCTATAAGCTCTCCACGTTTCATTTTCATTTTTAGTCCCATTTTTACATTAGTTGAAATAGATTCACTTTCTTGTTGTGCTAGTGAACTTAAGATAGTTAATAACATTTCTCCATTCATTGTTAAAGTATTGATATTTTCTTTTTCAAATAAAATTGCAACGTTATAATCCTTCAATAATCTTACATATTTCAAAGTATCTAAAGTATTTCTAGCAAATCTTGAAATTGACTTGGTTATTATTAAATCAATCTTCCCATCTACTGCATCATTTATCATTCTTTGAAACTCTGCTCTCTTATCTGTTTTTGTGCCACTTATGCCTTCATCAGCATAAATATCAACAAGACTCCACTGTGGATTAGCTTCAACCATATTTCTATAATGCTCTACCTGAGAATTGTAACTGTTTAATTGTTCTTCTGAATCAGTACTTACTCTACAGTAAGCCCCAACTCTCAATCTATCTATTACTTTTGCATTACGTCTATCAATTCTGCCTGAGCTTGCTTTTATTACTTTAACATCCACCATTCAAATCGCTCCTCACAAAGTGTATTCCCACAGCTTATTAGTTTTAATTATATATCTGAATACACAATGAATCAAGCATTAATTGTCATAATATTATATTTTTTCATCAACTCCATTTTAATCGTGTTATATTCCTTATCTGTAATAAGTTTGAGCCCAAGCAATTGATTTAACATAGCTAACTGAACACTATATTTTATATTGTTATCCATTAAGAAATCTCCCCCTAACTTCTTTTTAATAACAAGCAAAAATAAGCAGCTACCTCTGTAACTGCTTTATATTGCTATAAAAAATATTCTTCTTTTTTAACTTTTCTGAAAAATCTTCCAACATCATGAATAGAATCTGTTACTCTATATTCTTTAAGAGCTTCAAGTAGTCTTTTTCGATACTTACCTTTCTTACTTATTCTAAAATCTAAAATAGCAATAAGCCCTGTGTCTGTTTCACATCTTATAAGTCTTCCCATACCTTGCTTTAGTTTAATAAGCATCTCTGGAAATATAATCTGCTCAATAAATTGGCTTAGCTCTTCATATTGTTTTTTCTTATAATCAAGAATTGGTGTCGGTGTTGGAAATGGCAGATTTACTATTATAAGTGATGAAAGAATATCCCCAGGGCAATCTACCCCTTCCCAAAAGGAGCCTGTAGCAAATAAAACTCCGTTTCTACTATTTTTAAATTTTTCTACTATGTTTTTTTCACTTTTATCCATTTTCATAACTGTATAATTTATTTTATGACGTGCTACTTCATATACTTTAGACATTAAAGAATATGAAGTAAATAGAATTACTGCATGTCCAAAAGTAGCTTCCACTATTTTTATTATTTCGTCTGCTAAGACTTTAATATATTCCTCACTTTGTTTATTGGGAAAAGGAATATTTTCACTGATATATAACAAGGTATTACTTCTATAATCAAAGGATGAATGTAAACTAATTTCCCCCAAATAATTTTTGCTTACCTTATCTATTCCAACTTTACTTTTATAATATTTAAAACCTCTGTCGTCAGATAATGTGGCTGAAGTCAATATTTTAGGAATACCATTTTTCCATAATATTTTATTGAGCTGCTCTTCTATGTCTATAGGTGTACCGCAAAGACTAATTAATTTCTTACTTTTAGGATTTTCAAGCCAACAAGTGATTTTATTTGTATTCATAAAAACTTTAATTTTTTTCTCAATTTCTTCAATCATAATTTCCAAACTTCTTCCTTTAGAAATATCTTCTTCACAATACCTTTTAATATTAATAATGTTTTTGTACATATTGTAAAGTATATTTTTTTCATACCTTTCTATTTCTATATTTATTTTTGACTCTTCTTCTCCTATCATATCTATATTTATTTTAGATATTAAACTATTAAAAAACTTATTTCTTAAAGTGCTTAGCTGTTGTAATTTTTCTTTAGCTTTTTTCAAATATGTCTTATTACCTTTTAAACTACTATTTAAAATGTTACTCATTACAGTTATATCCTCACTTCCAAAGCTTTCTCCAAGTATTTGAAGAGCTGCCTCAGGCAATTTATGAGCTTCGTCAATAACTGCTACAAAGTGTTCTGGAATAAGAGTTCTTTTACCTAATGATCGTTTAACTGAATCAGCCAAATAGTAGTTATGATTACATACTTGAAAATCATGTTTTGAGGATTTAAGATAATCCATGTACTTTATATACTTGCATTCATTAAAGTGGGGGCAAGAACTGCCACAACCTTTAGGAACATTAATCTTTTGAATAACATGATTCTTCAACCCCTTATATTTATCTAAGTCAATTCCATTATGTAGAATTCCAAGTTCATTTAACTTTATCAATAACTCTTTGTCCACAGCTTTTTCACTATTTCTTATATAATTTATTAATCTATTGTATCTATTAACACAAAGATAATGCTCCTTACCCTTTCTTAAAACTGCGCTTAAATTGTTCTTTATAATCTTATTCTTCTTTAAAATATTAGATAATATAGGTACATATGTTGTTACAATAGCTTTTTGCAATTCAATACTGGATGTTGAAATAACACAAGGAATTGCTATCTCTTTATTATTTAAAGCTGTATACAATCCTGATTTAATTCTTCTATGTCTTTCATAAAGAACATATACAATACTAGCCACTATATAAGCATAAGTCTTACCTATTCCTACTGCTGCTTCACAAATTTCAATATGATTCTTTTTAATACCTTTATACATTACTTTAGAAAGTTCTATTTGATTTTTTCTAACCTTAAACCCATTTTCAGCCATAAGCTTTGTAAAAATAAATTCAATCATGTCCTGTGGATCATCTTTAAGAGTCATTTCATAATAAGGTGTATTAATAAATTTTTCTATGAGCTTATTTCTTATACTATCTGAATACTCATTTTTGCTTCTTAAAATAGATACCATAACATTGCTTATACTAGAAATTACATAATAAGTATTGATATTTTTATTTTCTTTCATAATAAAAATATAGCTTTTATCAAAAGTAAAAAGATATTTATATATTCCCTTAATTCTATGATTTTCAATGTACTTTTTTAAATTAAATTCATCTACTATTTTTATATCATACATAATCTTCTCTCCTCATATTATATGTACAATACCTGACAGCACAAGAATACGGTGGATATTAAATATTCAAACTCCACCGCATAGTTTCTGCTGTCAAGCAAGTTGCTTAAACAGTAATTTTTTGTATCATATTTGTTCTCAACCTCCCTGATACAACTTAAGGGGATATATCAAGTTGTTTTTAGAAAAACATCATATAAGCTAACATGGCTATAAGTTCTCAAGCCAAATGAGCGTTATCCCATCATTCCTTGTGGGCTGCCCAATGCCGATAAGCGTTCAAGGCAGAAGTATCATTATTTATCCCTTTGCTTATCATCGCAATTAGTCTTTCCACAGACTATTTAAAGCCAGTTTTAATCGCTCGCATACATAATGTTCATGGCGCTCTGCTTCTGTTGCTTACCATTTCTAGTAGCAAAGGTAGTTCTCCTGATATACCGTATATTAAGTTTTCAAGGAGCTTTTGAAGCACTTATAAAAATGCCCTCACTATATAGCCTTGGAATAAGCTTAAATGTTACATTTTTAAAGAAATATTTATATATTTTTTTCAATCATTGATTTTAACTTTGCTAAAACTCTTATATGCCTTTGCCTCGCAGTAGTATTTTTAATTTGTAGCTTTATTGCTATTTCATTTAGAGAAAAACCATATCTGTACCTAAGTTCTAATAATTTAAAATCTGACTCATTTATTTTTTTTAAAACCTGTAACAATCTTTCATTGCTTATTAAATCTATAAAGTCAAATAAAGCTTCCATTTCTTTATTAAAGCTTGTACTATCTTTTTCACAAAAAATCCCTACTGGCACATTAAGATTTTCTAAATATTCAAGAGAAATATTATGTCTGTAATACCTCCTTTCATTGTTTTTTTCTTTCTTTAACTCTTCTTCAATAACCATCTCAATCTCTAAAAACTTTTCTTCTTTTTCTTCATTTAACACTATTAACTACTCCTTCCTTCTTAAACCCCAAAAAGAGCCGTACGAAAAATCGCACGACTCTTTTTGAGATTATTTATATTGAGTTTAGAAATTTATGGCATAAAAAAAGCCCTTCCATGCTTTAATTAGCATTTCAGGACTTTCAAGACTCCATAATATTCCTATTGTATATATGTTAACAGTATTAAAGTGTAGTGTCCGTACCAAGATAGTGCCTATTTAGTCTCAATATTTTAGAATTGAAATATTATTAAATCATATTAATAATTCTTGGTAATTCATATCCCCATAAAATTATTCCTAATAAATTAATAGCTTCTCTTTTCATTCTAAAATAAGTGCTCCTAGACATAGAAAATTGTTCTAATAAATTAGATTCTCCAGGTTTATTTACTGCCATAAATGAATGTTTTAATAATTCATAATAAATTTCTCCATTTGATGGATAGCTCTTCAAAATTTCCATAGCTCTATCAATAACCTTAACAATGGAATTACTATAAATTATATTTTTAAGACGTTCTTCTAACCTTGATTTATTTATATCTTCATCCAAAATATCTATAAATTCTTTTAATGATAAGGTTGTACATTGTGAACATTCTTCATAAATATCATCAAGCTCATTATTTATCTTCCATAATACTTTTGGATACATTTTTAATAAAATCTTTGTATTATGATAAAAGTGCTTTTTATTATCCTTAATCTCTGTTGGTATTTTTATTAAATCCTCTAATTTCTTAGTCATTTTATTCCTCCTTGCATTTTATTTTTATATAAAAACTGTCTTAAAATGAACTTTATACACAATATGTTGATTTTCAATATAATAATAATCAATATATTGTGTTTTCTTTCTGTTTTAAGACAGTTTATGTTATTTTTTTAACATTTTAAATGTTATATAAGTCTAGTAATGTTTCTTTTAGGTTATTGAAGCTACATAGTAATATTTTTCTATATTAAGTTTTCAAAGAACAATAAAACTAACTAAATTACCTGCTTATTATATAGCCACGCGAGAACAAAAAAAGGGACAAATATTTTAAAATTTTTTAAGTTTTATCTAAAAATTTTTTAAGCTTTGCTAAAGCTCTTATATGTATTTTTTTAGTTGCATCATATTTTATTCCTAATTTCAAAGAAATTTCGTATAGTGAAAATCCTAATCTATACTTAAGTTCAATAACTCTTATATCTAATTGTTTTAAAATTTTTAAGGCTTTTGCTAACTCTGGATTTTTAATTAAGTCAATAAAATCTAATGGCTCATCAAATTCCTTTTCATAGCCAAACCCACTTTTTAAATATTGGAATTCTACGGGTACATTTTGTTTTTGTAGATACTCAAGTGAAATGTTATGTCTGTAATATCTCCTATTATGATTTTTTTCCTTTCTTTCTTCTTCCTTCATGAACTCCATCACTTTTTCATAATTATTGTTTTCATTTATTTTTTCAGACATTTTTCTACTCCTTCCACAAAAATAAGGAAGCTCTATGGCTCCCCTCTAATAAATTCTTATTGTCTTTTATTTGTTGAAATATTGTCCATCCCTTATGCCTACCTTTTACCCAAAAAAGAAGAGCCACATAAAAACTATGTGACTCCATTAAATTATTTCTATTATTTATAATTGTTATTATTATCTATTTAAAGTCTTCTATCCATACACATGTACGGTTTCTTCCCTCTCTTTTAGCTTTGTACAATGCTTTATCTGCATAACTTATTAAATCTTCTATTGTTTCTTTAGTCGGAATAATACTAGCAACACCAATACTAACTGTTTGATATTTGCTAATTGGAGAGTATTCATTTTTTATTTTTAGCTTATTTATTTCTTTTGAAATTTCTGTAGCCACAGCTTCCGTTTCCGAAGCCTCTACCTCACTTAAGAGTACAATAAATTCATCTCCCCCATACCTTCCCACAATTCCCGAGTATTTATTTATTACTCTAGTTACACTTTCACCTACTTTTATCAAGACTTTATCCCCTGCAATATGTCCATAATTATCATTGTATTCTTTAAAATAATCCACATCTATGAATATTATAGCTAAATGTCCCTTCTGTTTCTTACTATTATCAAACTCATCTTTAAATTTCTCCATGAAACTTCCTCTATTTAATACATAAGTTAGCGAACATACTGACAGTTTTTCTACTTTCTTATTAACAGAGTAATTTTCGTTTCTTAGTTTAATTATTTCAATTATTGCAATTATAATAATGATAATGTTAATTATACTAATTCCAACCACACTAAACATGTTATTATTTAGTACTCTTAGATATCGTTTAAGATAAATATCAACTCCCATAACCCCTATAAACTTTCCACTAGTATCATAAAACGGAACATACGCCGTCAAATATTCTCCCCATTTATCTTTATTCAAAAAGTATGTTGGTTTTTTATTCTTATAAACCTTAGTATATTCATTATCAATGACAGTATATCTATCTTTTTTTGAATACTTTCCATCAGTCATATCCTTATTTCTTTCAATATCACTTATTACAGCATCTAGTAAATAAACAGCATTTAAGGGTGTTCCTTCTGGTTTATTATATAAATTTTCTTCGCCTTTCTCCACCGTATATCTTACTTGTGAATCAGGTATTGCAGATATAACATAAATATATTTTATATCTAAATATTTCATTAAATCTCTTGCTTTATTTTCAAATTTTAGATTTATATTATCTTTTATTAGTTGATTTAAATCTAAAGAAAGTAATCGGTTAATTTCCTTTTCATCTATAGTGATACATTTGGTCAAATCTTCTACAACAAGTATGGCTTTTTCACCTATATCTCTTTGAATAGCTGAAGAAATTTTAAAATAAGAAATTTCTATTGATATCACTACTAAAATCAAATATATAACAACCCTTAATTTAGTACTCTTTTTACATAATAAAGATTCCTTGCAACAGTTTCTTAATTTACTATGAAACATCCTATATACTTCTACCTACTTTCATTATATTAAAATCCTATCTTCTACTAATAAATGTGTTGTTTAATTAGTTTTATTCTTTTGAACCCTCCCCACCTCCCTACATTAAGGTTAGAGATTCTTTTTTATAAGGAAGTTTGTTATTATTGTAAACCTAAATAATTAGGAAACCTTATTCCTTTCAGCGTGTCCAAGTACGCCCTATACTGTAAGTATTTCTACTATCAGTTTACATTTAAGCTATTTTAATTCTTATTGGATTTAAGTATTCTTTGTAAATTAAATCAATATCGGTTGTATTGGTTTTTCTCATTATATTAAGAGAAGCATTAATATCTGCATTTAATATAACCCCTGTTGATGATTTATATTGCCCTCTTGATATTCTTTTACCACTAAAAATATAAACCTTTTTATCAAAAGCATTATAAATAGGCATACTGTCATTAGCTAAAAAATCAGCTTTTGACGTATAACTTTCTTCCTGTTCTATTAAGTTTATATTATATCTTTGACATTGATAATTTAGTTTTTCCCTTATAATACCTATTGGAATATTAACAAAGTTTTGATTATTAATCTTACCTAAATTAACTTTTCTTTGAATAGTAGGATTGTATCCAACAACAATAGTACCTATATTGTTACTTATACAATAATTTATAATAGTTTTTACAGTTTTATTTAGATAGTCATTAACTTTATTTTGCCTTTTACTCCATAGTTTTCTTTGAGTTTTAGTAGTCTTCTCAATCTTTTGCTTATCTTTTATACCTTGAACTCTTATATTTTCTTTATTAGCCCATTGATTTATTGATTTTAGTTTTTTACCATCAATTATAAAAGCCTTACCACTATTGGTAATGCAAGTGCATAAGTTATCTATACCTAAATCAATGGCAAGTATATTGCTTTTATCTAAATTTCCTTTGAATTCTTGAATTTCATAAATCCATTGAATTTCAAAGAACCTTGCATCATTACCTTTAGGTAGTATTCTAACCTCTTTAATCTTCTTGTCTTTTAAATTAGACGGTATATTAATCTCAACTTTTCCATATAATCTTTTGAAAGCAGGAGACATAGGTACAGTAAACCTATTTTTAGAAGTATTAAACTCACCAAATATTAAATTAAAGAATCCATTTTTGGGTATATACTTAGGTAATTTGATATCTTTATATTGGTATTCACCTTTTTTAGCCATTTGAATTAATGCAAAAAAAGACTTAAAGGTTCTATCAACAATTTTCATAATTTTTTGAGCTGAATTACTATTAAGCATTTGATAATTCTTATTGTACTTACAAAGCTGATAGTTGCTATTGTAACCTAAAAAACTTTTTTCAGTAAAATAATATTGTCTAACATTATATAAAGCTACGTTGTATATATTTTTAGTTAATACACATAATTCTCTAAGAACCTTATATTCATTAGCAGTTAAATGTTTAAGTTGCTGTTTTTGAATACCAAACAATACTTTTTTAGTAGGTTTTCTAGGCATATGTATTCCTCCTTTTTTAAGGATATTATTAGTGGCTTCCGGAATTCCGCAAGCGTTGCTTCGCCTAACTTTTTAGTCGTTAGTTTTTTATATTTTCCTCCACTATGAAATAATAAATGTTACCACACAAACTAATAGAATATAGAGAAAGAGAACAAAAATATTTTTATGATAATGCTTCATTAAATCTAGTAATTTTTCCATTTTTGAAAAAAGTATTTATTCATCTTAATCCTCGAAATCAAGCTAATAGTAAGATTGGAGATTTAGAGTATGATATTAAAGTTATCACTCTTTGCACTTTAACTAAAGATTCTTGTAAATCAGGAGGTTCTTGTAAAGGCAAAAACAGAAGCTTAAGATTTAAATTTACCTACCCAAAATCTCGTAAAGATAATCAATGAAAATGCTATCATACATGTTAAAATCCATCTGCTTATAAAAAAAGTGATCCATGACTTACGTTTATCCCCATAACGATTTTAGACTTTATCCAGGTGTTCAAATAAATTCTCCAGAATGGCATGAAAGTTATCCTATTTGTACGATGCCTATCTTCTTTTAAATTCAATCCATGTATCGAACATCTAAGATCAACTATGCATGCTGATTTATATCTAACTGCTATTTCTAAACTTATAAATGTTATACTGCTTTACGCCATAAATAATATTTAATATATTAGAAGTATAAATAACTTCTTAAAATAGCTGCTTAATTAATATATCCACAATTAAACATCAGTCCACATGCTACGCATGCCTTTTTATCAAAAGGCTTTTTGTCATGCTCTTTTTTTAGGTTTTTAAGTAAATTCTCAAAAGTTATCAACATTTTTAAATTTTCAATTCTGCGATCATCTATAAGGATATTACGCTATAAAAATGATAAAATCACTATTTTTTCTTTTATCTTAATATTTATATAAGAAAATTTACTTATCTAACGCTAAATAACAATTCATCACCCGCTTTATAAGATAGGTGTATTCATTTTAATTTAAGATAGAATGTTGAAGTAACTAGTTTTATAAAATCTTGTAATGGCATAGGCTTACCAAAAATAAATCCTTGAATTTTATTGCAATTAATATTAATCAAACAATCTAATTGTTCCTTATACTCTACACCCTCTGCTATGACTTCAATCCCTAATTCATGTGCAAGATTAATTATATGTTTGATAACAATAAACTCTTTGTCGAAATTTGAGATTTTATCTATAAATGATTTATCTATTTTTATTCCAGTTATCGGCAAGTTGCACAAGTAATTTAAAGATGAGTATTTCGTTCCAAAGTCATCAATTAAAATTCCAATTCCCATATTTCTTAATTCCTTAAGAATATGCAAGGTTTTATCTGTAGGGCTTACCAGTAGTCTTTCAGTCATCTCTATGTTAATAAATTTGCCATTTATTTTACTTTCTTTAAGTATGTTCTTTATAGAATCTAAAAATGAATCATCTGACAATTGTTTTTCCGATATATTTATAGACATCTTCAAATCATCATATACTAAGCTTTTGTATTTATTTATTTCATTACAAACTTCACTAAAAATAAATTTACCTATTTCCCTTATTGTCCCATTTTCCTCAACTGAATCAATAAAATTTATAGGTGTTAGTACTCCATATTTAGGGTGATTCCATCTTAAAAGCACTTCCGCTCCACATACCTTGTTTTTAGAAATATCTACTTGAGGCTGGTAGTATAAAATAAATTCCTCATTACTTATAGCATTCAAAACATCATTTTCTAGTTCCCATCTTCTATTATTGTTTTCATACATATCGGATGTGAAAAATCTGTAAATATCTTGCCCATCTTTTTGGGAGTAATCTAACGCTATTTCAGCATATTTAAAAATATCATCGAGGCTTTTAGAATCACGGGGATATTGAACTATCCCCATATTAAATAGAATTCTTATTCTTTCATTACCAATTTCAATAGGATCATTAAAGTCATTTATGATTCCTTTTAATAGATCTATAATATTTTTTCTAGACTTTTCATACAAAAGTATTAATAATGTATCTCCTCCGAATCTACAAATAATCCCCTTTTTTTTAATAAAATTATTTATCTTATCAAAAACATTTTCTAATATATAATCACCATATTCATACCCTAATACATAGTTATAGTGCTTAAGATTAGATATAGATGCGAGTATTACTGCCACGTCCTTTTTATCTGATAATTTTTCGTTAAATATCTTTTTAAAATTTTCAATAGAAAAGTCTATATTATAAAAATCCATTGATGAAAATTTCTTTTTAACTCCCTTGTACTCCATATACCCCTCCATTGCTTCAGCTCACTACATATAACTATATATTTAAATATATAATTATAAAAAACTGTATTTTTCTATACTTTGAATTTATCTGATTTTTGACTTAACTCATTTGCATTATTATCTAAATCTTTTATCATGTCATCTATTTCTGATATATTCCTATTGACCTCTGTTATTGAGGATGCTATTTCTTCTGTAGCTGCTGATATGCCTTGTGTTAAACTTAGTACTGAATTCATAGAGTTATTTACCATATCCTTTTTGTTATAAGTTTCTTCTATTTTATCAACATTGTTTTTTATATGTTTTGGAATCTCTTCTATAAATCTTATAACTTCTTTAAGGATACCTTGTGTTTCTTTTATAGTATTTCTTTGAATTTCTGAAGATTGTTTTGTTTTTATAACACTTTCTCCTGAATATTCAATTGCTTTTATAAGTTCATTTATATGTTCATTTATTTGAATTGTAGCCTCCTCTGTTTGTGATGACAAATCCTTTATTCCTTGAGCCACTACCGCAAAACCTCTTCCAGCTTCCCCTGCTCTCGATGCTTCAATAGACGCATTTAATGCCAATAAATTAATCTGTTTAGATATATTTTCTATGGTATTTATTATCTCTACTATTGTATTTGATTTTTCAGTTAATAAATTCATATTATTAGCAGTTTCTTCTGATAAATTAAAGTTTTCTGAACTTTTTTCTTCTAAATCTTTTAATATGTTTAGCACATTAGAGTTAAGTCTTCCTGCATTAACGCTTACTTCCATATCCCTTGTGGTATCCCCTGCCGCACAAGTAATTTCTTCTATTGCTTCTGTTATGTGATGAGATGCCTCAAGAGTGCTTTCACTAGCTTCATTTACATACTTAACCTTTTCATTTATTTTTTCTGAAACACTTTTAAGACTTACTATTATGGATTTTATTTCATCTAAGGTATTATTTAATATATTAGCCATATATCCTAATTCATCCTTTGAATTAACATCTGTTTTAGAACTTAAATCCCCATCACCTATTCTTTGCATTAATTCAATTAATTTATTTAATGGTTCAACTTTCTTGGATATTATAGATCTTATAAGAAATATGCTTAATAATAAAATAACCACAGTTACTATAAGTATATCGACAAATATAGATACTATGTTTCCATAAAAATCTTGATAATAACACCCTACATTTAAATACCAATCCCAAGGTTCATAATAAGCTACTACATTTACCTTATCTCTAGCTTTCTTTTCTCCGGGATTTTTCCATGAAAATGCTATTATACCCCCATTTTTAGGATTTTTCCCTTCATCAATAATAAGTTTAGTAACATTTTGGCCTTTATTATCAACTACCTTTGAAATATTCTCTCCTTCCTTAAAAGGATGCATCTTTTCATTTCCATTGCTATCTATAGCATACATATATGCTTCAATATCAAGCTCTAGTTTTTTATTTAATCCTCTAGTCTTACCATCACTGCTTTTCTTATTTAGCATTTTAGTTCTAAATACTTCCTGTGCTTCCTCTCTTGTTATCTTAGAATTTTCAACTTGAGTTTCTAGCATGTCCATCATTTCAATACCCATATTAATTCTATTTTTTAAAGCTTCTTCCCCTAATTTTGTTAACGTCTTTTTAGCCCCCATAAACGAAACAAAAGTAATCACTATAATTGAAATAAAAAACAAAATAAACATTCCTAGATATGACTTAAATAATCTTTTCTTTATTCTATCATTAGATTTTTTAACCATATTACTGCTCCTTTATTACTTTTTAATTCTGTTAATTTGCTTCTTTTCACCCTGTAAATAACTTCATAATTTTAAACTTTAAATCTTAGAACCATTTCATTAAGTTCCTGAGCAAGCTCTGCTTGATTTTGAGCTGTATGTGCTACTTGCTCCATAGCTTTAGTAGATTCATTAACACTTTCTTGTATTCCATTTGAATTTTCTGAAGATCTTTGAGCCATTTCTGCCATATTCTGAACTGCTTCACTAACTTGGTTTATGGTTGCTGAAATTTCTTCTGTCATAGAAGCTAATTCTTCTGACATATCATTTACAAAACTTCCATCATTCTGATATTGCTCCCCTATTTGTACAAAACCTTCAAACTGTGGAACTACTTTATCGCTCATAAAATTTAATAATCCACTACTATTTTTAGATAAATCTTGAAAAGCTCCCTGTACTCTCTCTATAGTAGATTTAACATTTTCTACAGTAATTGAAGACTGTTCTGCCAGTTTTCTTACTTCCTCTGCAACTACAGCAAAGCCTCTTCCCTGTTCTCCTGCTCTTGCTGCTTCTATAGCTGCATTAAGTGCTAATAAATTAGTTTGTTCTGCTATACTTGCAATGGTATCTGCCATAACTTTAATATCTTCAACAACTTTTCCCTGTTCAATATTCTTTAAAACTTCTTTTTCCATTTCAATATAAATCACTCTCGTGTTTTTAACTGCTGATTTACTATCCTGTTCAACCTTAGTTGCCCTATCCTTTATTTCAATGGCATTACTGCTTCCATCTACAGCTTTACTTGATAATACGGAAACACTAGAATCTACCTCCTGCATTGATGCTGAGACTTCTTCCGCTGTAGCACTGGTTTCTTGTACTCCAGAATTAATTTCTCTTGTTGAGGCATTTATATCTTCAAATTTTGAACTCATTTCCTCAACAGTTGCTGATAATTCCTCACTAGATGCACTTATCTCTTGAGCACTATCCATAACACTTTTTATTAAAGAACCTACGTTTTCTTGCGCCTTATTCAACGCTTCTCCTGTTTGTCCAAATTCATCAGCATTTCCTATTACTATCGGAGTTGAAAAGTCATAATTAGATAATCTTTCAGCTAAAGCTTTTATATTATTTAATGGTTTTGTTATAGCTCTTATTATTAATAATCCACCTGCAATTAATAATATAATTGAAAATACTATAATTCCAATACTTAATTTAAGTGAGTCATTAAATATATCTTTGTTAGTATTAATAGCTTCTTTAGCCCATTTTTTATTTTGTTCAACCATCTTGTCTAATACTTCCATCATGTCAGTTCTCTTTTTAGCAACTTCAGGTAATTTATTTGTCGCTTTACTTATATCTCCATCATTAATAAATTTCACATATTCTCCTCTAGCTACTCTATAAACTACCAATCTTTTTTCAAATTCATCCATTAATTTTTTATCTTCATCTTTGGTAATTGCTGTTTTATACACTTCAACTTCTTTATCATCTTCTGCTACAAGGTTTTTAATGTTTTCAGTCATTTCATTTAATTTATTACTATCTTTAATATACATCATTAATTCAGTTTCATGGTAAATGGTTAATAAATTCTTATTTATAGTATTAATTGATGTAATTCCAACTATATTGTCATTATATAACCCATTAGTTGACTTGTTGATTTTGCTCATATTCAATATGCCTACTGTACTAATAATAACCATTAAAAAGATAACTATAAAAAAACTTGTTACCAACTTGATGGATATTTTAAGATTTTTAAAAAAATTCATTTTTATCTCCTCCTAAATATGTACAAATGTATTTATCATATAAACTTTCTATTTTTTACCTTTAAAGGTTACACCTTTATTTGGTTACTTTAAGTAATTTTCTCAAAATTGATAATTTTCATTGCAAAATCGATAACATTCTTGGGATTTGAATTAATAGATAAAGTTTAATTTAGAAAAATAAAATGCAAATCTTAAGTTTTATTATTTAATTTCCTATGGATAATAGTTCCTTTATAGTTTGCTTTTTTATATTTACATTTGAATTAATAGCTTGTATTATTGATTAGGCAAAATAAATATTTTGTATAAAATTTATTCAATTCAGTATTATCTAAATTTGCTATTATTACATTTTGTTTCATTTTTCCCAATATATTATTTAGATTTAGGCAAAATAAACCATTATATGCTATTAAGTCGAATTTTTTTCATAAAAAGTTTGATTATTTTCTATCTTTTGGTATAATTAATTATACAAAATATTTATTTTGTACAATTATCCAAAGGAGAACAACTATGCAAAAAAATTCCGACAACAAAATGAAATATTTAACACAACAAGAAGCAACTAAATTTTTTAATGCAATTATGTCTTCTGATAGCTCTCATGCCGTTAGGGACTTAGCATTATTTAGGGTGGCTTATAGGTGTGGCTTAAGAGCCTCTGAAATTGCTCTTATAAAGCTAGATGATTACAATGAAAATAATGGAGCTCTTTACTGTAGAAGATTAAAAGGTAGTAATAACAATACCATAAGGCTTGATCCTAAAACTAAAAAAGCTCTTGATACATACATAAGTAGTTATAAAACATCCTGTAATTGTGAAATATTATTTAAAAGCCAAAAAAACAATCCTATTTCTAGGCAAACTTTGGATTATTTAATGAAAAAATATTGTAAAATAGCCAATATAAGCGATAAAAGTAAACATCACTTTCATGCCCTTAAACACACAACTGCTGTTCATTTAGCTGAATCGGAAATGGATATTAAAGAACTTCAATGGTGGCTTGGACATAAGTCTGTTTCTAATACTGAAATTTACTTCCAATTCACCACAAAACAACAAGAAAAAATGTATATGAAACTTGAACAAACAAGTGAAATGGTATAGATACATTCATATATGTTAATAATAATACAAGGTGTTTTAAAAACATACAAAACACCTTGTGTATTAGATGTAATCATAGTTTTAACCTATAATTCTAATGAAGGTTCTCCTATTTCATCTTTTGTAGTTATACATATCCTCTTTCTTAAATCCCCTTCAACACTTGCAATCTTTTCATTCTACTTTTTATATTATCTATTGGTTTTATTATCTATTTATGAATAATATTGTCACTAAAAAATTTAATAACCAACTTCTATTTTGTATATGTAATACTTATCATTTAAACATTTTCAAATGCAATATTAATTTCCATAGGTATGTCATCAAGTAAAACATTTATACATAAAATTTTATAATATTGGTCTTTGTTTAAAAATTGCCTCCATACATTAGTATCGGTGTGGAAATATTGTAATTTATTCCAATTTCAGTAAAGTTAGCACTTCCTTCATGAAAATAATAGCTAACAATGCCTTTGATATCTCCAACTAATCCTAACGTTAGCATTACACCTAAGATATTTATAGTCTTCTCTTTAATACTAATACCTTGCTTTTTAATCTACTTAAAACCAATCTGAGGCATTATATTTAAACAAGAATCTATAAGTGGATTTATGTGTTTCACATCCATTTAACGTCCTCCCTTCAAAACACTTAATTCTTCTTTATGTAACACACCTTTATAAAATATGCCTTATGTACTAATAATGAATATCAAAAAAACAACCATTATAAAACTACACTTTAATTTAATTATTTTCAATATTCTTTTCAAAAACGATGCTTTTTATTGTAAAATCGATACAATCATCTAGGAATTTCAGTTAATTTCATATAAAATTAGTTTATTAATTCATTAACTAGAAAATTAAAACTAATAGTCTTGAAGCCACTTAAATAATCAAGTGGCTTCATTGTTTTAAAATAATTCTATATTGTAAATTTTTGACTCTTAAAAATTAGAATAAGTTTCTTAAATTAATTTATTATATACATTTATTTCTATTTTCTTCGAAACAAGTGTTTCTAATATTGGAACAATTCTGATGAAATGTTTAGAATTTAAGTGTTCATCTAAAGCTTGTTTATTTTCCCATTCTTCAATTATTGCAAAAATTCTAGGGTTTTGATTATCTTGATATAATTCATACTTTATGTACCCACTATCTTTTCTTGACATTTCTACAAGTTGTTTGGACAATTCAATAAATTCATTAATTTTATTCTTTTGAACAAAAAAATTGGCAACTACTTTTATCATTGAATATTCCTACCTTTTTATAATTTAAACATAATAATAAAATTTAATTTTTATAATACCAATTTACTTTCTTATGATGTATTATACAAACAAACTCAGTAATGTATTTCCAAAATCTTTTGCACCTTCTGGTCCATTGCTTGTAATTATATTATTATGTTTCACAACATTTTGTTCTAAATAAGTTACGCCGTTTTCTTTTATCTTATTTTTCATAATATCAACAGGATAACAAGTTCCTGTACGTCCAGAAAGCAATCCAGTTTCAGAAACAGCAACGGATCCAGCACAAATACCAGCTACAATAATATTCTTTTCATGAGCATCTTTTAAATATTTAATTAGAATTTTATTGCCCCATAAATAATCAATTGTACCTGAACCACCTATAACTGCAACAATATCATATTCATTTACATCTACAGATGAAAAAACTAAAGTAGAGACAGCTTTACCATTGTAGTCACCAGTTATTTCACCAGTTATTGTGCTTGCTACAGTAACCTCTATTCCTGCATCTGTTAATATGTCCTTTGGTTGATTTAATTCATCCTCGTTGAAACGCTCCGGCGGGATAATAAATAACACTTTTTTCTTCATAAATTTTTCCTCCATTTATTAATTATTTAACTTACATAAAGTATTATATTATTATTATTTCATATAGTATAGAATGCACTTATTTGTAATATAGTTATTTTATAGTTACTTATGGACTGGGTGGAGTGTCTTAATTTAGACACAAAAAACTCGGATATCATATTGGATTGGCTACATTAGGTTAGGCAGATTACTCTTAAATCCTTAAGAATATTTGGCCAATTGCTTTTGAATTATATAGAATAAAAAACTGATTGTAGGTAACTTATGAGAGACATAAGTTATACAAAAGAATTAAAGGTATATATTATGCAAAGAACTTGATATCCTAAAGAATCAAAGGGTTATAAAACCTTAAGTTAAGCGAAACATTGCTGCTAACAGAATTATAACAAGTTCAAACCAATTGTTAGAAATGGATATAAAATATAGGTACATTGAAGGAGAAGATAAATTTTTCTATATGCTAAATATTATATATATCTTCGTAGATTATCATATAGGTTTTAATTGTGAAGTCAAGGATTCTAAGGAAAAGCCTAATTAGAAAGGATATGTTTGCAGAAGATTCTACAAGACCTGTTATAAGAACCGATAACTTGCCAGAATTTATAATCTATAAATTTAAAGAATGCTGTTGTGAAGAATTTAAATTACATCATGAAAGAATATCAGTAAAACCCCAAATAAAAATGCACATGTGGAATCTTGCCACAGAATACTTGAAGATGAATGTTTTAAAAGTAATGAATTTCAGAATTATAGAGAAGCATATGGTATAGTAAAGAATTTTATTAATTTTTATAATAATAGAAGATTACATTCATGTTTAAGATATATAACTCTAAATGAATTTTACCACCTTTATTCCCAAGAGTCGCTAACTAATATAGAAGTAAGTGTGTAATTTTAAGAAAAAACAAGAATTAATTATACATTATGAAAAATAAATGAGAGAATAGATAAATTTTAGTTTACACAAATATATCTACTGTCCCAAATAAAGTTAATTCCATTACAGCTTTTCTAGATTGAAATTTATATATCTTCAATTTCCTTTTTTATCTCATCCATTCTTTTTTTACCCCATTCATAAAGCATATCCACAATTGGTATTAAAGTCATTCCAAGTTCTGTTAGAGAATATTCTACTTTTGGTGGAACTTGTGGAAAAACTTTTCTATAAACTATTCCGTCTTCCTCTAATTCTCTCAATTGATTGCTCAACATTCTGTGAGATATCTTAGCAAAAAGTTTTTGTAATTCACTAAATCTATGTTTTCCTTCATGTCCTAAATGCCATAATATTACAACCTTCCATTTTCCACTAATTATTGATAATGTAAGTTCTTTTTCACAATTGAACTCACCATTTTGAATTTTCGATTTTATTTCTTTTCTTAAATTATCGGTCAATTTAATAACCTCCTCTTTAAATCAAGTTGAATTTTTCAATATTTTGATCTTTTGATGTAAACCCCAAAAATTACATAAGTAATATAATTTTATGTATTGAAATATAAGGTTTTATCATCCCATATTAACACCAATTCCTTGTAGATATTATAAAAATGGTGAAATTAAAGATGTTTTTAAGATAACTTATGAAGGGTTTCAAATCCTTATAGGTAATGTAGAAATCTTGTAGATAAAAAATGTATACCTAAAAATTCATTTTGATGTTGAAATATAAAAGTTTTTGTTTTTTTACTTTCTATCAAAAATTATAACATTTTTATATAAGTATTAAAATAGCTTAGTTTATAGAAAAGTCCTTTCCCAGGATTTTGCGCTGTTGAGGATGAACTTTTTATTTATAATATGGATTCTTGAAAGTCTTTTATATACCTATAGCCTATATTTTAAAGTTTATAAATTGTTCAACAATATGTTGAATTTTTACATAAAATTCAGTTATCTTATTTGTTTCTGAAAATATAAAATAATATCTTCAAGTTCTGCACAAGTTACAAAACATCATCGTATATATAAATTCTTATCAGAAATTCCTCCTAATATAGAATTATAGTAAATTTAGACATATCACTTTATATTTCACTATCTATTTATAAGATATCATATATATTAAGTTATACTTATTTTTCAATATCCTTATAAACCTTATATTATATAGTTCATGGAGGATACAAATTGTCCCCCACCCTATGACATAGTAAATTTAATGTTGGTATTCTTCTACTGTGCTTAATTTTTTTACCTACTTTATAAAAAATCATGGGACGAAATTTATTTTTATATATACAGTTTATCTTCTTCAAACAAGTAATAATTACTATATTTAATATGTCATTGTTTTCTTTCTCTAAATTATTTTCTACATCACTTTTTTCTTCTTTATAGTAATCAAAACTAACTGCTTCAATACCCTCTATGTCAGTTTTATTTTCTTCCTGATCTATCGCATTTTCCTCTTCAAAATCCTTATTATTATCATTAATTTTAACATTATCATTTTCAAAATCTATTTTCAGCTTATAAAGATTAGAACTTTGTCCACCATTATCCCTGTATCTTTCCTCCTTAATTAGGAATCCTTCTTTTATAAGAACCTTCATAGTTCTTTGTATTGTCCTTTCTGACACACCACAATCACTAGCTATGGTTTTTACAGAAGGAAAGCAAGTTCCTTCTGCATTAGCCCTATTTATAAGATAAAACATTACTTGTTTTGCTCTGCTTGGTAGCTTTGATTTGTATACTTTCTCAAGTATCTCACCTTTTTTCATTACAATTTCCTCCCCCAACTATATCTCAACAATATAATCTTTAACTATATCTCTATATATTTTTTCATTGCTTTTTCCATCAAATAAACTTGGAGAATATGTCCCAAAATAGATATTAGCTTTAACATTATCAAAGCTTTTTCTTATCTTTAAGTTATCTTCATTAGATATTGAAGATAAAAGAATATTATAGTTATCTTCCTGAATAAATTTAGTTGTCTCATAAGTATCTATAATCTCATAAGGTTTACTTCCACTACATAACACTTTAATATCACAGCTTTTAAATATTGCTGCACTCCCTTTATTTAAGTTTCCTAAATCAAAAACATTAAAGTTATATCCATTAGGAAATTGCTTGTTAGGATAATACTCAATTCCTCTGTACTTATAATAATTCTCCACTTTTAAAAATTCATAGTATGCTGCAATTTCTTTTAAATGCTCATTGCTATTAGCTTCTGTATAACTAACCTTAGCTCCTATCTCAAATAAAAATCTTGCTATATTAAAAGCAGTTGTAGTTGTACCAACTCTTGATGATACTCCTGCAACTGCTATTTTTATATTTTTATGCTTAAATACATATTGATTTTTAAAGGGTTCTTTTAAATATTGATTTATGTCATTTTGCTCTATCCACTCATCCTCTATCATTCCCTCATCACTTATACATTTTAAAATTTCATTTTTAATCTCTGGTATTTCTTTAGATATTACAATGTTATAAATCTTCTCTTCTATAAGCTTTGATATAATTTCATCCTGTCTATCCATTCCTTCTGCAAAAATAATAATTCTAGAATCATACATAGTTTTAAAAGCTATTATTGCCTCAATTATTTCATTTTCGGTATCCTTAAGAGCTTTTACATCAATGACAAAATATGCGTAATGACTGAGATTTCTCATATCATGAATTACAAATTTTTTTAAATAGAATTCCCCTGATAGCTTCTTTATAACCATACCTTTTTCTTTTGATAAAAAATCAAATATCTCTATATTTTCATTGCTTGAAAGATACAAAAGCACTGCTATCACTCCTTTCAATTTTATAATCTGATGGTATATCTATAGATTTTTGTTTAGGTTTATAAGTAAAGAGTAATATAAGTCCTACTATTACAATAGTTGCATATATAAATAATTCAATTAATAATTTCTTTTTCAAATTCTTCTACCTCCAATAATTTTATGTTTTACTAATAATCCAAAATGGGCCTCCTGCATCTGCTCCTTTATTTGCTTCATTTAAGATAATTGATAAGTCCCATTTCTCTTCACTTCTTCTCCTGCTTACAGGATCTGCTACTAAAATTTTTTTATCTACAGTTACCCCTCTAAGTACAATAAAATGCCCACACCTTGTAAAATGCCCTTTTGACATAATTGCAATTATAAGTTTTCCTTTAGAAAGCGCATCAACTATCCTTTGTGGCTCATTTGCTGTACATCCTTCTACTTTAAGTCCAAAGTGTTTTGCTCCATAAGGTATTAATGTATGATAAGATCCTACACCTTCGCAATAATACCCATTTTCATAAGCCCATTTACTCATTTGAACTGGATCTACTTTCTTGTTTGTAAAACTTGAAACTACTATAGAAAGTGAAGTTGGCCCACATGCACTTCTTCCTATAGTTCCAGTTTTCCCATAAGACTTGTCTTTCCATCTTGCATCAGCTTGATTATAATAAACTACTTCTGTAGAACTATCTTTGAAGGATATCCCTGAAAAATCCAAACCACTACTTTCTAAATAACTGTTGTCATTTGGATTTATCAGCTGTTCATATCCATATTGACTTCTAAGGTTTTTTACTTGATTTAACTCATTTCCAAGAAAAATGCCACTTAACATTTCAATAGGGTTAGTGAGGATATAAACTATAAAAGCCAAAATTAAAAGCACCGAAATAATCGGTGCCATCGAAATAAAAATTATTCTGTTTCTAGTTTCATCATCTTTTGTAGCTTGGATTGCTATTTTAGCAATGGTGGCTGCTGATTTTGGATCTAATGCCATGGTATCGTGCCCCCTTATTTTATTTTGCGTAAAAAAATGGCATCTGGTTTTTGGGCAGATGCTTGTACAAATGTTACATTATATGGATAATGGGAAGTTAAAACATATTTAAAATCATAGTTTTATATCACTAAAAAAATTCTTTTTCACATTATATTCCATTGTTTTTATTCCAAATTTCTCAAATTTATATCTTATATAGTTAACCTTATCACTTTCGTGAGTAGACATTATAATTTGATAATTAGAAAACTGATTACGTAAAATTTCAACTAATGAAGCTATATTTACATCATCCATTGTTTGAACTGGATCATCAATCAATATCGTTTTAAGTATACATTTATCTTTTTGTTTAATAAGATATAATTGATTTACAACAAGTAAAAACGCTATTGAAAAAGCAGCTAATTGTCCAGAACTAAATGTATTTACTATGTCATGTTCTGTCTCATTTGGATTTGGTGTAAAAACTATATTATCAGTATTAGTATCTTCTTTTATAAAAACACCCAATCCACCCTGATATGTCTGAATTATTTTACCAGTATATATATATAAGGGGATTTCTATATTTTTGATAATCTGTTTTTTAAAATTTTTAATTATTCTAGTATACCCTTTTTTTATTTCTTCTAATTTAGACTGTAATTCACTCAATTTAAATAATGTCTTTAAATCATTATTGATTTCAATATTAGTCTTACAATCTAATTCATATAATTTACATTTAAAGTATCTTGCTTTTTTGTTTAATTTTTCCAAAAACTCCGAATTAAATTCTAATTTATTTTTATATTTTTCACATAGTCCTATATCATTGATATACTGTTCTTCAGTATATTCTTGTGGTTCTTCTATCATTTTTTCTTGTATAATCTTCTTCAATTCATCAATTTGATTTTGTTTACATTTACTTACTATTTTTTTTAACATTTTGTTATCTATAAACCATTTAATAACATCCTTAATGTTTTGTTCTGTATTATATTGTAATAATTTTTGTATAACATTATCTATATCATTTACCTCTATATTTATTTTATTTTCTTTCAAATATTCTTCAGCTTTTTCAGTTATATTTTCAAAAATTTTTTTCAGATTTTCCTCATCATCTTTATTTTTAACAGGTATTTGCTTTTCCAATTCCTCTATATTTTTTTTAATTTTAGATTGTAATTCCTTAGAATTATTGAAGTTAGTTTTACAAAATGGACAAACGTTTTGTTCTTCTTCCTTAGTTGAGTTCAAAAATATTGTATTAAGTTCCTTAATGTTTTCTTTTAATTTTTTTAAGTTATTTTTATTATTGCTCAATCTTTCATTTTCTAAAACAACATTTTTAATTTGTCTTTTTATTTCTTCTATTTCTAACTCTAATTTTAATTGATTATTTAAATATGTTATAGTTTCACCAATATCTTCTTTGTCAAATTTATATTTTTGAATTTTTTCTTTTGAATCATATATTTTTTTATATGTTCTTAAATCCTCGATTTTTTTTCTAATATTCTTTTCTAAATCAACCATACTATCATAATCTGTATATGTTACTACATCAATAATTTTGTTTAAAATGATTTCATTAGAATATTTGCTTACTAATTTATTATTATTTCTAATTTTATATACTTCATAATTTTTTATTAATTCTACTATATTTTCAATTTCTGTAATTGGTTCCTTATCTTTTATGCTAAATTCTATACTATCCCATTCTACACCATCATCTTCATTGAAAACCATAATATAATCTTCATGTTCAATTTTTTCTTTTCCTTTAAAATTCAAAGATTTTATTTTATTTTTTAATTCTAATTTTCTATTCTTTATTTCCATTTTTATGTTCATTGACTTTTTTTCATTTAAAATATCACTAATTCGATTTTCAACATTAACTTGTGTTTCAATCTTCATTAAAGCATTAAAGATATCCTTTCTACAGTTTAACCCCTGTTTCAAACAATTAGATTCACTCTCTTGACTAATATAGTAAAACGAATTATAATAATTGTTATTTAATCCTAATTTTTCTTCTAGAAATTTTGATAAGTTATCTATTTTTTGTCCGTATACCTTTTTATTGATTTTATCTATATTGATACCTTCATTACTATAATAACTTTCTATACTTTCTTTCCTATTAGTCTCATTATTACTTTCACTTTTTCTTATTGTTTTAACTAGTGTTATAATATTTTTATCTTCTTTATTCCTTAATTCTAATCCAACTATAGCTAATTCTCTATTCTTATAGATATATATATTATCTTTTATATTTTTATTCTTTGCATTTATGCATTTTATTCTATCAATATCATCACAAAATGATATTTGAATAGCATCAAAAATAGTAGTTTTACCAAATCCATTTGGTCCACTTAATGCAATTAATCCATTGTCAATATTAAAATCTATTATTATTCCATTTTCAGTTCCAATACATTTAAAGTTTTTTAAATATATTTTACTAATATAATATTCCATAAGTAAATCCTCCATTATAGTAATTTATATTCATCATTTAATTCTTTCATAATATTTTTATAAATTTCATCTAGTTCTGATTCAGAAGGATCATCTATGTATTCAATAAGTTTATCATACTTAACATCTTCACAACTTAATCCATTAACAACATTCGATATAATTTTTTTTTCATTTTCATTGAATTTATCTTCAAGTAATTTATCTAATAATGGTATTTCTTTTTCATTTTCGTATTTATAGTCCATAAACGGAATTTTTATGTAGCACTTTGCTACTATTCCATACAATAATGTTTTGGAATTATCACATTTGCAAACATACTCCATTCCATCTTCATATCCACTTCCTATTTTATACTTTTTAAATATACTTCCATCAGAAATAATTTTTTTATAATCACTAACTTGAACTTTATTAAGTATTTCTTTTTCTTCGTTGGTATAAGTTATAACATATCTTTTAAAATAAAATGGTGATTCCTCAATATCATATATATTATTGCTTAATCCTAACTCATCTTTCTTGTCATTAAGTTTTAATAAAATTATTAAAGATGTATTCTTCTTATAGTCACTATTAACGCCATATTCTTTAAGAATATTATCATTCCAATAATTATCTATTATTTTTTCTATAACATCCTCAACTCTATTATTACTTAAATTATCTGATGTCACTTCTATAACAAAATAATAATCATTTTTTCCAGTAATACAACTTCCTATGAACCCCTTTTCCCCTATATCTTGGAATGCTTCTTTAGTGGAATATCCCTTTTCTTTAAATATTTTTGATATAATTTTATTCATAACAACTCCTCCTTAACCTCCTTTAATTTAACTACAGACTTAACTCTTATTTGAGTATAATTATTATTTGTTTTATTCTCTTTACCCGTACCATCTATATCTATTACTCGCTTTAATTCATCTTCAGGAATATGCATATATTGTTGTCTCGCAGCATTTAATTCTTTTATAGAAATATCATCCGTTATAAGTATATCTGCATCTCTTAATATATTTATATTGTTATTATCATTGTCAAATAACTTTCTCATAAATGTGCGATTTTTATTATCAAGATTAGCAATTACCCAGTAGCTACTATTATCCTTCACTATTCCTATATTCAATTTTTCTTCTTTTCCGATTTTATGATTTTCACACATGCTTTCAAAAATTGTTTTTCTAATTTCGTCATATGATGGGAAAGAAAAAAAGTTATCACGTTTTCCAATATGTATGTTATCTAAAAATATTTTAAAATGTTTTTGAGATAACTTACTTATAAATAAGGATTGTTTTTCTAAATAGCATTTTTCATTACAATTTTCACATTCATTATTCTCTTCTTTTTCAATTTTATATTCATTAAAATATTTATATAGCTGTTTTCTATACATATAATCATAATATTCAATATTTACACCCCAGTTGTTTAAATCTTCATCAAAAATGTCTATAAAATCTTTAAATAAAATTTCTCTAACTTTAACTCCACTATGCCTATCATCAATATGTTTGTTTATTAAACAACCTAATCTACATAATTCCTTTTCCTGATATGATTTATTATTCGTTTTAAATTCATGATCTATAGTTGATTTGTGTAACTTATTTATCTCACTATATATTTGCCTCTCTATATCATCTATATTTTCAAATGTTTCTTCATATTCAACTAATTGATTAATAATAGATTTATATTTATTCTCGCTGCTAAAATAATGATTTATTATTTCATCTAAGTTACATATTAACTCATCAATACATTTATTTCGTTTGTCTATATCATTTTTATCACATTTAACATCATTCATATAATCTTTGAGTATTTGTATAGAACCTCCTTTTTTACTACTTCTAAAATCTATACTATCTTTTCTTTTTAAATCCCCTAACTTATCCTTAAGCTCTAATAGGTCTTTCTTTATACAATTAATTAGTTCATTTTTAATAGGTGCTAATTTGTTCTTTACATTTACATGGAAATATCCTTTTATATCTTTTTGTTTTTGAAAGTCAAATTCTAGTAACTTCATATATGTATCCATTACATCATCTTTCTTTAATTTGCTTGTTCCACTCTTTACTTGATGGAATGATTCATACTGTTTATTAAACTTTATCGAAAAATCTTCCATATACTCTAATTCTACGCTGTACCCACTTACTTTATCTTTTATTTTATATATGTCCATTTTTTTGTTTATTAATTTATTTATTTTCTTTAATGTATAGTATATGGCAAGTACACCTTGATATTCGTATCCATACCATGAAGATATAGCTTCAAATTTATGATAAAACATAATTATCCTCCTTTTCATATGTTTCAACTTAACCTCTTACTAATATATTGATACTTAAATGAATTTAACAACTTTATAAATTACGTTTAATAACTACTAAATAATTTATAAAGTATGATAAAAAACTATTTATTTTTCTAACAAACATGTATCTGAACTTCCTATTATAGACACAACCTACTTCTAATTATACCATCATTACCCACAATATAAGACATAAAATTATAAATTTTCTCAATTTATCTTCCCCCAGCCTTCCCCATATACTCAAATTTGTATTCCGGTATTTCAAATACTACATGAAGCCTCTTTGAACCTATCATCAATAAAGCATTTCCTCTCTTTTTACTTGCAAGAAGTTCTTCTTCTGCATCTGTTAAATTGTAAAGTTCTTTTGTTTCTTGTAGATTTCTGCCATCTGTACCCATTATAATTTTAAAGCAAGGTATATCAAGTAATGCCTGTCCATACATTTTTATTTGAGGATCAAGAAAATCTACTACCGAATGACTTATTATAGCTACTCCCGCCTCATATTTTCTTGCTCTCTTTTCTACATTTCTTAGAAACACAAGGCTTTGAGGCACATTGGTATCAATCATAAGGTAGGCTTCATCACAGATTAACAATACTTTTTCATTTCTATCTTTGCTCATCTCCTGCCAGCACCATGTAAGTATATTGAAATATTGAGTTCTCTTAATATTATCATTAGTATTTTGAAGGTCATGGGTATCAAGGCATATACATCTTGTGTTGGTTTTTATAGAACTGTAGCCATTCCATAGGAACGAATCACTTCCCATAGCTATATCTTTTAAAAGTAAAGCAAGATCTGCATATATATTTATTTCACTTTCCTTACGTGTTTTTTCTTTTCTCTTTGATTTTTTCTCTACCAAATTATAAAGGTCTATGAATATTGGAAATTCTTCATTACTTAAAGTATTTATATCCGTATCCCAAGTAATGTTGAAGTTATTGTAAAGTTCAATTATAGAATCCTTAAGTATAGCTCTTTCTCTATCTGTTAAGGAAGGAATATAAAGACTAAAGAATATTTCTAAGTTTTTAATATAAAGAGCCATATCTCCCATGCCTTGCCCTTCATCTTTATAAATCTCATCATTATCATCTACTGGAGTAGGTCTTATTTGAAGTGGATTTATTCTTCCATTGCTTCCACCGCCTGCATTAATCCAATCTCCATTTAAAGCTTCACATAACTCTTTATACTCACGCTCTGGGTCTACAAATATTATTTTAGTTCCTTTCATATACTCTGATAATGCTATATGTTTTACTGCAGTAGACTTTCCAACTCCTGCTACACCCATTATAACCATATTCGTATTGGTTCTATCATTTCCTCTTTTCCATGTATCAAGTATGATAAGCCCTCCACTTGAATCTCTTCCGAAATAATAGCCTGTCCCATCATTATATCCACTTGATGAAAAAGGAAATCCACCTACAAAGGTGGATAGTGGAACTATTCTACTTACTATTTGCTCTATATTTTCATCAGAAGTATAAAAAGGAGATATGTTTTTAAAAGCCTGCTCCTGCAAATTTGCAAGATTTCTTGGCTTGCATTTACTCATGGCACAAGTACTTTCTGTTTTTCTACAAACTTTATTAAATGATTCATCTTCTCTTGATATAGGCATAATTGTAATTCCCATAAGTCCTACTGTTTCTCCATTTTGGTCTATTTGAACCATTATCTTTTCTCCATCTTGAGCTGAACGTTCTGCTCTCTTTTGTGATAATGGGTCTTTGGCACTTTCAGCAGCTCCTCGACTTTGAATTACATTTCTTGAAAGACTCTCAATAAAAGCACCATTATCAATAGGTGTAAAAGATACACTGACAATGGTGCTTGGTATGTTTGTAATTTTAGAAAGCCATCCATAATCTACTTTTTGAGGGTATTTCACTATTCCATAAATTCTTCCTGTGTTTTCTCCTATAACAAGACTATTTCTTTTAATTTCAAGTCCCATAGGAGTAATTATATTTAAAAGAGCATTATTTAGTGTTATTTCTGTTCCAATATTCTTTTTATTTTTAATCATTATTACATCTCCCTAGTAATTTTTATTTTATATATGATAATCTTAGTTTTCCTAAAAAATAGGTATAGTAGCTTCAACCTCACTATCTTCAATATTGGTATAAGAAGGGTTATTAATAAGATTGCAAAGCCTTACTATGTCCTGTTGTTTTAATATTTCACAATGAATATTTCCACTTTCAATTTTTGATTTAAACTCATAACATCTTTTAGAAATTTCTCTTTCAATATCTTCTTCATACTTCTCCCAAAGTACAATATAAAATTGTCTCTCAACCACTTCTCCAGATAAAGCGTAGTTACTCATTACAAGCATTTCATTTCTGAGTAAGTCCTTTTGCTTTTGGTCAGAACTGTTTGCAATAATTCCTGTATACTCATTTATCAGTGGAGATATATCTACTGGTCTTGATACTGCTAAAAATTTATAAGGCTTTTGTTCACTGGAAAGCTCTGCTGTAAGGGTTTTACATAAAAGCTTTTTTTCTCTTTCAGATAATAAATCAATACTTATAGGATTAATTTTTATATACATAATAATATAACCATCCCTTGTATAAAGGTAACGGTCTTTAATATCTTTTACATTTACAAAATCATTAGCATTTATTCGTTCCTTACTTTCTGTAGCCTTATTTTTGTTATTACTTTTCTTTAGAAAAAATATTACTCCTCCTCCAACTAAACTAAGTAATAACATAATAATAGGTATACTCTGCTTCATACTGCACCTCCTATAGTTCCATATCATCTTCATAATCTGATAAATATATATCCATAAAAGCTGAATCTTCTACTTCTTCCTGTGAATAATACTCTGGTTCTCTAAATCTTTCATAGTATTTTGAAATCTGTTCATCTGTTAGGGAAATAGATTCTCCATCCTCATTAAATCCACAAAGAAAAAATGTACCAGCAACTATATCTCTGCCGATACGTCTATTTCCTTCAAGCCCTTTTACTTTCCCTTCTTCATTGCAAACAAGACTTGTATTATCATCTAAATCTACCATTTCAATTGAACCGCCAACTATCTCTTGCATAGGCTCTAATCCTTTTTCTATTTCTGCAATATAAGGTCTTGCTTGTGGTTGCACTATTAATACTCTCATAAATTTTTACATCTCCTTCACTTTTTTAATGCTTTCTCTAATATCTAATCCATCAATTTCATTTCCAAGGCAAACCCACCCTTCACAAGTTTCTCTTGCAAATAGTTCAACTTTAGGTAGATCTCCACAAAGTTCAATTATTCTTTCTCTTAAAACTGTGGCCCTATATGCCAATCATCATATAAGCTGCCTTTTATATTTACATAATCATTTAAATTAACAGAAAGCATTCCATCTGGTGTCCATACATCTATAACCTCAGCATAAACTGTATAAATCCCATCTGGATACCATATAGGGGTAAAATGAACCCTTTGATTATAGATAGAATATTTATTTTTTCTAAGCTGAAAACTTGAGGAATATCCTCCTTCTATTAAATCTAATACCCTATTATAAGTTTTATAATTAAATTCAGTATAATACGATATAACATTTTGTGCGCCTGTTATAGATGACATTGGTGCATTTGAACTTAAATTACCAGTTACATTTAAGTTTATTCCATATCCTGATCTCATAGTTTTTGAATAAGCCGTTGGTACTTTACTATCAGGCTTCACATTTATATTAGCTGAAAAATTTGCATAATAACTTAACCATCTGTATTTCCAATCACCTCTATCAACCCATTTACCATTATCCACCCAATGACCTGTATTTTCACCAGTGCTAACCCAGTTCCAATTTGCTTCCCATTCCCATTTTGCTTCCCAATAACATTCCCATTTTCCCCAATTAGCAGAAGTTTTTTGAGCTTTACTTGGAATACTTGAAGCTTTAAAACCTTTATTTTTATCATTAGCCGTTGGATTCGGTGGAGTATTTTCTTTAAGTTCTACAATTTTTGCTGTAATATAGGCTTTACCTGCTGATGCTCCACTTACTCTTACATCAATATTTAATGTTTGTGGCGTTTTAGGAGTATGCCATTTAAACCAAACCTTTTGAGATTCTCCTTCTGGAATATAAATATTACTTACAGTATAGTTTTGTCCATTTACTCTAAAGGTTACAGATACAGGATTGTCAGGTGTTCTTCTTCTATCTGTGTTTACAGTTATTGAAGTAATAACATCTGTATCACATCTATATTCATAAGATTTAGTATCAATATTCACTCCCTTATCTGCTGCTCCAAATCTAACAATACCAAGACCTAAATATGCTTTTATCTGTGCATTTGATACCTTTTGATTTTTAGCTCCTGACCAAGAAGCAAACCCTAAGTCAGAAGTTTGCAAAAACAAAGCAAGTGGCAAATTTTTATGAGATAAACTTACCATTTTTGCTCTAAGCCCTCCTCCCAATTTTTCGTCATATAAAGCTGCTTCATGGGAAGTTATTGCCATATAAGAACCTCTAAATGTCATATAGGCTATAGGCTCTAACAGTATTTTATACTCTCCACATATAAGCCTGTCATATTTCATTCCTGTAAGATTTGCAATTAGTTTTAAAGCATATTCAGAACAAAAATATTTTTTAGTAGCTTCAATATTTATAGCATAACTGTTTGAACCTATGATTCTTGGCATAGGCTTGGATGGTTTTGAATACCTATATCCATTTATATTTGGAGTTAACCTTGCTCCATTCCTGTACTGAATCTTAGATTTTTTCCCAAAATGGGCAAGTTTAGACGGCTGGCTTTTATTTGAAAAATCAATAGGTGTAGTAACTGGCATTTGATCTTTACATCTAATAACAGTAACCCTTACCCCATCATTACCTGGATTCCAAAAATTTTGAGATGAACCATTTCCCATTTCACCTCCTCCTCCATCAAAATTACCATTTCCTTCAGCCAATACACTTATGGGAGCACAAAAAATTACTAGCATTAAACAAATTAAAAATGCTGTTACTCTTTTCATGAGCTTATACCTCCAAAAAAAATTAGAGAGTACAGTTTTAATCATTGTACTCTCTAAAAAATATTTTTATTTTACTAATCCATTGTACCTACTTGTTTATCAATATCTCCGTCTGATGTTACGTTTTCTCCTTTATTAGCTCCACTATCATCAACCCATCCGAAGCCGGGAAAATATACTTGCCCTTTACTATTTTTTTCTCCACCCTTTGGTGTAGTTTCTTTTTGTGGTTTTACTTCTTTTTCAGGATAAGTAGGTACTTTCTTTTTATTCTTTGTATCATCAGTAGTCTTAGGCTTTTCCTTTGGTGGTTCTGGTTTTTTAGGTACTATTTGTGTTTTTTCATTTCCCGTATTATTACTTTCTCCATTGCTTTGGGAAGATTTTTCTGTACCATTAGAATTATTAATTACTGGAACTTTAATTTTTTGTTCATTATCTGTTTTTATTTCATCTACCTTAACTTCATCTTTTTTCTTTACCTCTGATAAAACTTGCTTGTCTTTATTTTTAGGTGCTTTATTGATATGAAATGCTAAACCTAGTCCGAGAGATATAGCTAAAACAATAAGAAGTGATACAACTAAATTTTTCTTTAAATTAAAATTAAATTTTCTCATTGACATTCCCTCCCTTAATTTTTTAACATAATAGTTTTTTCTGCCCTTGTTAAAAAATAAACATATTTTTCATAAATTGTCCAGATATTTTTTAATTATTTTTTATTCACACGTTGTATACATTATTACCTGTAGACATGTTATTAACTTTAAAATTTTGCGGTGTAACCTGCATTAACCTTTAAATTTAATTTTAATGGTGGTAACTTGTCCCATCCAAAGGATAAAGGCACTTCAAGATAAATAATAGCTTGCGCTTGAAATTTAGGTAAACTATTTGGATTTTCTGGAGCTAATGGTGTATTCATAACATTAATTTTAAGGTCTGAAAGCCTATATTCTGCTTCTTTTGATGTATATTTAATGTGATATGCTTCATCCTTCTCTAAACCTAAAAGATTGTCAAGATATGAAAATACATCTCCTGTATCTACTTTACTTTCCCAAACATCAGATGATGATAAAGTATATCCTCCACTATAGCCTTCACGAAGTCCATTATATATATCATCATAATTTTGTGAAGCTACCGATATTATTGAGGTTTGAAGGGCATCTCGAACTCCTTTTGCTATAATTTGAAGCCTCATGTATTCAGATACTGCACTAAATATAAGTATCAAAGATAAAACTATTGCACAAGCAAGTGGAAGGGCATTTCCTTTTTTCTCTTTCAATATCCCTTTTATATTTTTTATTTCCAATATACTTCGCTCCTTCCTGTAGCTTTAGATTTAAGCTCTATAGGAAAAGATCCAAAACTAAAGAAACCTATATCTACAGTTTTAGTAACAATTACAGTAATTTCATCATTTAGCTGTACTTTATTTGTTCCACTAATATAATCTGCCTGCCACGATATTCTGGGATTTATTCCCATATGTTCCTTTAGACTTTCTTCCTTAACACTTACTTCAGTACCTATTCCTCCTGAAATTTCAGCAGTTCTCATAACTTCATTTGCATAATTATTTAGTTGATTTTTTGCTACAAATATAGGAAATATCTTTACTGCAAAAGAAATAACCATAATTGCTGCAATAACAATAACTACAGTATCTATGTATCCTTCACCCTTCTTTTCTTTTAAAAGTTTAATCATTCTAGCACCTCCCTAGAAAAGTTGGTCCATGGTTTTCATTATCTGGACTCCCATTACCGTAAGATACATAAATACAAAACACATAAGCATTGCAAAGGAATATTTTCTTATCTTTGAAGGCTGTTTTGCAGCTAAAGTTTTAAGTCTTTGAAGCTCTAGTTGCTTTAAATCATGGGATAACATTTGAAAATAAACCACTCCATCATCACCACGAAGAACACTTATAAGACCTCGAACTACTTCTGATAATGCTGAGCTTCCAAGCCTTGTCTCAAACCTTGTAAGTGCTCCCTCAAAACTTCCTGATTTCATATCAGCAACAGTTATTTCAAGTTCTCTTTTCATAGCTTTCCCTGCATTTTGTTTATAGGTTTCAAGAATAGATAATATATCTCTACTTGCTTTTAGTTCTTGGGTAAGAGTAGATGTAAACCTTGGAAGTTCATATTCTATTTCTTCTCTTTGATTTTTAACCTTATCCTCAGCAGCTTTAATTTCTTTAAAATATACTGCCACAACTAAAAATATAATTGCCGGAATGATCATAGGGAAAATAAATAAAGCAGGGATAATACTTAATAGTACCATTCCTGCTTTAACATAAGCTTTTGCTATATAAGTTTCTGGAGTTAAGTTTATTTCTGCGGATTTTAAAATTGCTATAAGCTTTCTTTTTTTATAATCATTAATCTTTATCCTTTTAGAAAGTTTAGTTGACAGTTCAAGTATTAAAAAATCAACATTGTGTGTCTTTTTCTTTTCTCTTCTACTTATGCTTAGTACCGCCTTTGAAGCTTTGATATCTGGAAACTTTAATAAATCTGCCATTATCATATATACTCCAAAGGAAAATAATAAAGAGAAAATCAACAATATTATTAACATATTTTCACCTCGCAAAAAAACACGTAAAGCATTTGCCCTACGTGTTCAAATTATTTTATATTATCTTAATTCAATGTGAATTTCTTTTCCTAAGCCTTTTGCAAGTTTACTAAGAAAATCTAAAGAGGGATTGTAATTACCACTTTCAAGTCTGCTTATATTTGATTTTTGAGTTCCTATACGGGAAGCTAATTCTTCCTGAGTAAGATTTAATTCTCTTCTCGCTTTTATTACTTCAGAAACAAGTTCATATCGTGGTTTTAGCTTCTCATATTCATCTTTGAACTCATTATCTTTCATAAGTTCTTCCTTGATTATTGAAAAATCAACACTTGCTCTACTCATCTTCACACCTCTTTTCAAAATCACTTTTATATTTTCTAGCTTTTTCAAGCTCTGCTTTTGGAGTTTTATTAGTCTTTTTTAAAAAACCATTTAATAATACAAAAGTATCTCTATGATAAGTGAAATAAAATATTCTTGATGCATCTGATCCTAATTTTATCCTTAACTCATATATTCCTTTATATTGTTCCCCTTTAATAGATTTTACATATGGTTCTTTTAAATAAATTCCATGCTCTTTTAAAAGTTCTATTTCGCTATATGCTTTTGCTCTCATTTTAGGTGAAAGCGATAATAAGAATTCCATTACAGGGATGTTACCACTTTCTCTTTGGTAAAATTCAACTTTCCATTCCACTTTTTCTTCTCCCTTTTTATAATATATGAATTTCTTAACTAAATGTTATCACATATGATAACCTTAGTCAATATATTTACCTTCTATATTCCACAGGTTTAGTAATCTTTATTACTGCTGCCATGGATATAAATATAACTGTTAAACAAACTGCAAGTATTGCCTTTCCATTGCTTGTGAACACCAAAATTTCGTACCATTCCTTATTTAGAAAATACATAAGTGGTATATTCCCTATTAAAAGTATAGTCATGGTTATAAATTCCTTCATCGGTTCATAAAGCAAATAATCCAATTCTGCTCCAACTATTCTCATATCTGAAAGCTTTGAAACTATTGGCGTTAATGTAGTTTTTAAGTTCTTATCTTCTTGGCAAGCAATTACTGCATCTACCCATTCTTTAAAAACTTCATTATCTATTTTGTTTTTTAGATTCTCAAGAGCCATTTTTATATTAGAATTTATAAGCTTCGTCTGAGTTAAAAATCCTTTAAATACCTCCGATACTGGAGGGTTTATGTAGGTTATATTTTCGTCAACTGCGGTAATTATACTTTCACTTCTCATATAAGATGTTGTGATTACTGAAAGTGCTGTTTCCAGTTCTGCATTTAACTGCTTTTTAAAGAAATTAGCTGTAAATTTAATATACCAAAATGGAATAAGTGAAAACCCTACGGAAAGAACAGGAACTAAAAAGAAATTATTCATTGATACAGCTATAATTACACCCATTGTAAATAAGGAAAATGATCCTATGCAAACAGTTGAAAACTTTTCTGTTTTTCCTGTAATTCTTAGTATTTCCCTAGTTTCCTCAATAAGAAGTTTTGTTCCCTTGGGCTTTTTCTTATTTGTAGTCTCTTTGATTCTTGCCTTTATTGATTTTTTCTTTCCTTTAAATTTATTTGAAATAGCTTCAAAGAATTCAAAAGGTGTCATTTCTAAAATCATAAAACTTCCTGCAATTATTCCTAAAAAGGCTATTAGTTTTAATAAATTCATTTTACTTCACCTTCCTTTACTGTATTCTGATTTAATAAGCTTTTGAGAATACTTAAAGGCATCCCATTTTCAAGTAACCTTTTTTGAAGATTCTTTGATATATCATTTATTTTTTCATAGTAACCTATTATTTTTACCTTACCATCTATTACTTTATTTTCTTTTATATGATAACGAAAAAGAGTGTGAATTTTTCTTTTACCATTAGGTAAAATTTCACACTCTGTTATTTCCATTATCTTTCTTGAATTGTCTTCTAGTTTTTTAGTAAATAAAACTATAGGAAAGGCTTCTGTAACTAAAGAATATAGGGTTTCATCATTTATATCATATTTCATTTTACAAAGGGTCATCATACGAAAATAAGTAGCTTCACAAGAATTTGCATGGGTTGTAGTTATTACTGCATGTCCCGTTCTTGCTGCCTCTTGAGCTGCAAAGGATTCTTCCCCTTTCATTTCTGCCACACATATATAATCTGGATTAAAAGTCAGTGCACTTTCAAGTAATTTTTCTTGCTCTATGTTTTGCTTTTTATCCTCACTATATCGTGTTACTGTGTGCACTACATTATTTATAACATTTCCTTCTTTATCTGTTTTAACAAGATCAAATTCTCTTGTACCATTTTCTATGGTGAATATTCTTTTATCATCAGGAATAGTAGATAGCAACCAGCTCATTAATGTGGTTTTACCAGAAGAAGTTGCTCCTGTAGCACACATACTTATACCATATCTTAGGCATATACATAAAAAATCAAGCATTTCTTCTGTAGCTGTACCATTATTAACAAAATCCTCTTTTGATAATTTTTGTGGATTTACAATACGAATAGATGCTGAAATACCTTTATCATCATCTATAACACCGGTTCCAAACACAGTTATTCTTATTTTATTTGATAAATGTCCTCTAACTATTGGTTGTGAATTATCAAGAATCATTCCAGATTTATGAAGAAGCCTTCTTAAAACATCAATAGCATGTTCAGGAGAATTGAATTTATCCTTTGTTGGAAGTATTTCACCATTAGTATAAGTTATTTTAATATCTTTCCATTGATTTATGTTTATTTCTTCTACATCTTTTCTAAATAGGTACTTTGTTAGAAATGAAAACTCTGCCATCTCAGAATATATCTTTTCTATAAGTTCATCAAAACTTAATCCTTCTACCCCTAAAGAATAATCCATAATGTATTTTGAAATATAAGATTTTATTTGTTCCCTTTGTTCTTCTGGATTATCTGAAATTAGATTTGAATATTTATTTGAAATATACTCCTGCACATCTTGTAATACCTTTGGAAATTCCTTAATATTTTTTCCTGTGTTAAAAAATAACGCTGCATTATTCACTACTTAGAACCTCCTTTACCAAATATAAAAGCTTTCCTGAATAAGGAAGTATTTTTGTATTTAGGATTTATTTCAGCAATACTGTTTTTTACTTTATTGCTTTTAATTCCTACACTTTCTTCTAAAATTACTGAAACTAAATCATTTAATGTATTACTGTATTCAAAGCTACTTTTATCTTTTAACTTATTAAAAAGTTCTGCAGTTAATAATTGTTTTTCTATCTCTTCAGTATAAGGAAGCTCGTATTTTACACCTCTATAAATTTCTTTTATTTGTTCTCTCGGTTCACTTATCTTTACCTTTGATAGAACCTTAATATGTTTATCTACATTAAATTTTCTATCTTCAAGTAATGGTAAATAAGAATTAAAGTAAGCTACTGCTTTTAAATTACTACTACAAAGCCTAATTACACTATCTGACATCTCAAGAGCTACTGCAGATAAAGTATTATAGGCAAATAAGCTTGAGCAATCTATAATCACATAGTCTGCAATATGTCTTAAAAGTATTAAAAAGTCTACTGCCCTTTCTTTAGAATATTGAGCATAAGTAAATATATTTTCGCCTTGCAAATATCCAAGTAGACTTATATGTGGATTTTTTTCTAAGACTATACATTGAGCCATAATCTCTTCTTGATTTATCTCTGGTGCTGACAATATTCTTCCCAAAGATTTATTTTCTGTTTTTATATATGGCAAAACTGTCATAATAGTAGGAGAGATTATATCTGAAAATACTACTATTACATTCTTCTTTTTTAAAGATAATTTTTCTGCTATTTTAATACTTAATGAGGTTTTACCTGAAAAAGGATTTCCCCATATAGCAATTATTTGATTATTCATTCCTATTTCCTCCTAATTTTGTGGTTTATATCCCCTTGATAAACTTTCTTTTAACCCTGTGTTACCATTCTCCTTTTTATCTATAACTTTATTTTGTTCATATAAAAATTTTTGAGCATTTGCCTCTGTTCCTCTATATATTAAAGACACATGTATTTTACTTTTTTGTTCCAAATCTGCAAGTAATGTTGCTTGAGTTCTATTTACTAATAAAGTAATTGTTGAAGGTAATTCCTGTTCCTTTTCTTTTTCCTTTGTTTGCTTTTGACTATAAACCTTATCTGTTCCTTTACTTGTAGTTGATGCAAGGACTCTAACATATTGAAGTTCTTTAGGTATTACTGTTTCTCTAAGCTCACCATAATCTGATGCAATTATTGAAATAACATCCCCTGTTTGAAGCTTTCCGGAAAGTCCTGCTGCAAAACTTTTTATGGTTATAGATATTGCTTGACTGTTTCCATCAAGATTATAAAGATACTTATTTTCTTCTAATGGACTGTTTGAAACCTTATTATTTAAAATGTAATCCCCTTTATTTAAGTCAGCTATAGCATATTTTCCTACTACATTTTGTTTATCTTTGATTACTTCCTTTGGCAAATTGTATCCACCAATTTCTACAATTTCAATTTTATCTGGACTTATAATTTCTCCCTTTGTTATATCTTTGCTTATCCTTACAACTTTAACCTTTGATTGTAATGCATTATTATATAATGGTGTTACTCCAAAACATATAATAAGAGATAAAATTATGGCTGAAAGTCCTACCACAGTTCTATTTTTAAATAGATTTTTCATTATAAAATTCCTCCTCTAAAATAATAGGTATGATAAAAAACACCCTACCGAAAGATAAGGTGCTAGTGGAAAGGATATATTCTTATCCTTTTTTTTAAGTTTGTAATATACAGCATTTATTGTAATTGCAATAACAAGCCCTATTAAACTTCCTATAAACCCTCCCTTCACTCCAAGTAAGAATCCATTTCCACCCATAAATTTAATATCCCCACCACCTATCCCACCGCCTTTTAATACAGCAGTTATAAAAAATGGAATTGGAACAAACATCAAACCAGCTATTGAATTTATGGGATTTATACTAATTAATCCTAATAGAATTATAAGTATATGAACTTTATCTGGAATAGTTTTAGTCTTAATATCATAAAAGCTTGCATAATTTAGTATTAAAAAATATAAAAAGCCTTTTAGAATAATTACACTATCCCAAAAGGCTATATTAAATCCATATTTCATTTTCTACCTCACATTTAACCTTGATTATTTATTTAATCCCCATTCATCTAAATACTTGTATCTATAAATCTTTTGAGATTTGTGAAACCTTATCATAAACTTTATCTGATCCACTACAGAAATATTGCTTTTATCTTTGGTAAGCATCATAACTGAGCCTGCAATTGAAGACAAAATAAACACCACACAAAATGTGGTGCTCTTATTTACAAAATATATAATGGAATCAATTACTCCTGCAATTAATGTAACTATTATAGATTTAAAAAGTTCTTCTTTGCCAAAGCCATCAAAGATTTCTGTTCTTGTTTTTAAACCTAATGGGATGTATAAAGTTTCTTTTTCTTGATTATTCAATCCTATACCTCCATAAAATTTTATAATATACTTCTCTTTATTAAAGCAATTATTCTTAAACATATTATTTTTTACATTTAAATTATTGCTAATCCGGTTAGATATCCAGCTATTATTAATACCCCATTAAATATTGAAATTCCTAAAGATGATCCTATTAAAAACTTAACAAAATCTATTCTCATTCCTCCTTCTACTAAAGCAATTAAAGTTCTTACCACAGGTATAAATCTACATATTACCATTTTGATTTTACTATTATTATTAACACATTCCCTTGCCCTATTTATTGATGGTTTTATTTTAGGAAACCTCATGCCTACTTCATCTAAAAGTTTTGCTCCTCCAATATAACCTATTATATATAACACAGAACTGCCAACAATACCTGCAATTAAACATACAATAATAGCTTTTACTAAACTTAACTTTCCTTGTGCTACTAATAATCCAATGCCAGGCATTATTACTCCGGCTGGCAGACCAGGTAAATTCATATGTTCCATAGTAATTACTATAAAAATAATTAGTATTCCATATGTTGAAAATAATTCTGTTATTGTACTCATAAATAAGAATCTCCTTTTAATATCTAAGTTAAAGCATTATTTAGTTATTTTTGGATTTTTTAAACAATATTAAAGCAACTACTGTAGAGATAATGTCGGCCACTGGTATTGCTAAAAAAATAGAAAATGCAGGTGTAATCCCAATATCCATCTTGGAAAAAATAAAAGGAAATAATATCATAAGTGGGACAATAGAAAACACCTGTCTTGTAAGCCCTAATATTACCGCTTCAATCTCCCTGTCCGTAACTTGCAAAAGAGTCATAATTGTATAAAGCACACCAACAAAAGGAAATGTTATAAAAATTACTTTTATCACCGAAGTAGCTACACTATGTATTTCACTAGTTGACCCAAAAAGGAATAATATTTTATCTCCTATGAGAAAAATGATGCATGTTGCAACTATTCCATATAACATACAGTAAAGTATTGTAATCTTAATAGTCTTTGATTTTTTAACTTCTTCTTTATTTCCATTAAAATATGAAATAATTGTTTGTACCCCTTGTGTTATTCCTACAATTGGCATCAAAGCAAGTATATAAAGCTTTTGTGATACATTCCATGCTGCAATATATATTGTGCCACCAAAATTAAGCAAACGATTATTTACTATAAAGCCAGTACAACCAGCAAGTATTTGTATAACTGTCTGAGCAATCCCTATTTTAAACATACCAAAAGCTATTCTTATAAATTCCCTAGGTTTAAATGAACACTTCTTAAACCACAGTTTTTTTCTACATAGCCACAATATAGCAATGCCAGCACACAGCATTTCTGTAAGCAATGTGCCAATAGAAATTCCCCTAAGCCCCATTGAAAACCCAAAAGTGAATATGCTATTTAAAAAAACATTAACAATAACTGCTAAACTAATAATAATTGCCTCTACCTTTGGATTGCCAAAAGCACGAATGCAACTTGTAAGTGTATAACCTACTGCACTAAATATGTTACCTAATAATTGTACTTTTAAATATTGCTCTGCTAAAGATAATACTTGTCCCTCTGCCCCTAATGCAGAAAGTACAGGGTTTAAAAACAAATAAAATCCTAAAGATGTTATTATAGATATAAAAATTGTCATAATAAATCCACATAAAAAGTACTTGTTTAAAGCTATTTTATTATTTAAATGTCTTGCAATCATTATAGCTGTAGAAATTGCAAATAATGTTTGCATTGCTGTAAAAATAGAAAGCAATGGTGAAATTAGCCCCATTGCAGTAAGAGCATTGGCACTTTGTGCTCCTAGATGTCCTGCAAAAGCTGTATCAACTACAGATGTCAAAGTCTCCACAATTAGCGATAGAATTGCAGGCATGGAAAAAATAAAAATTAATTCCTTTACTGATTTTTGTTCATAAATGTTTTTCTTCATCCGCTTCACCTCATATAAAAGTATAGCAGGTAAACATGACACAATTTGTCTAGTTTACCTGCTAAATTTTTTATTTTCTTTATATGGTATGAAGTCTCTTATAAATTCATTTTCTGTGATTTCTGTGTGCTTAATCTTGCTTATGGAAATTAAATAATACTCATCATTAAAACAGTATAAATATAGCCCATCTGGTTTTAAAACATAACTGATAGGTGCAACCACTGCCTTATAATTATTGAAAGAAATTTTTAAAAACACATCTTTATTCATGCATTCATTAATATTTTTGCAAATTTCACTTTGCATATCAACCTTTTCGCTCACTAAATCACATACAAAATATTCTTTTGAATCATTTTCTAAAACTCCAACAAGCTCTGGTGCAATCATGCAAAGCTTCTTCAAAATATTCTCCTTACATTGTTTTTTCCCGAAACTATCAAATGCTGTTAATGCAAAAATAATGTCTTGTATATCTTCATTGGTAAAAAAGCTAGTAGAGAGCTTGTACTTTTCATCAATGAATACTCCTCCATGCTTTCCTTGTATACACTGAACGGGTACTCCCATAGCTGAAAGCCTATCGATATCTCTCTCAATAGTCTTTGTACTTACTTCAAATTCTCGTGCTAACTGCTTGTATGTTGTTTTTTTATTTTTAAGCAAATAAAGTAAAAGTTCCAATTGTCTGTTCCTAATCATTCACATCACCAACCATATTTTTTATATTCTTACCTTTTATTATATATTATTTTCTGACACTATAAGGTATAATACTGTAAAATTATATTCTTAATCTGCCATATACTTTCTGCAAGTATATAAAATATCAGTGTGTTTTTAGCTCTTTTCTTATACATAGCGCTCTCTTCCTCAGATGCCCCCATACGAATAAAGCAATAAACTATTCTAAATCCTGATCCCACTCTTATTAATATCATAAAAGCATCTGCCATCTCTTTTACCAAATCCACTATTTAAACACCCCTTTTGCTATCTGCACAAGTCTTACTGATTGATATATTGTTCCCATTACTCCTGAACCTTGACCACCTGATATTATAATAAATTCTTGCAAAAATCTTGGTGTTTTAATGGCAAGAATCAATGCTGCTATTCCCCAAAATACATGAGTATTTAGCATTAAGGCTACCCCTACCTTTGCAAGAACTATCTGTACCATTACTGCTAATGTTGATTGGAAAAACTTTTGTATATATGTTCTAAATACCCCTTTGTCTGCATCTAAAATCCCTACACAAGCTAGTGGAAGTCCTATGCGTAATATTAATATTTCCATTCCTCTCATAAGAAACTGTAAGTATAGAAGAAAGAAACATATAAAAAATATTAAAGATATTATGGCCGTAAATAATCCTGCACTTGATATTCCAGTAATAATTGCTGAAAAATCTGTTTTCATACCTTTACTTATTAAATTTATAACTTTACCAGTTAAGTCTTCAACTATAGTTGTAAGCCATAGATAAAGTGTAGGAAAACTTACCGCTATAGCCAATGATTTAAAAAATCCTGTAAGAAATACTAAAGGATCTGCGTCTGCATCCCCTTCTGTCCAAAGTATATACTGTTCAAAGCCTTTCTTTAAGAATTTAAGTACAATAAGTGATATACCAAAACCTAAAAATATATTAAATACTTCTGTAAATCCATTAGTGCCAAGTAAAGTATCCATATATTTTTCTGCATGAAGAGCTATAGGCACAAGGTCGTTTAAAAGTGAATTTACATACACAAGGCAACCACTTAATATTCCTGCAATTAGCATTACAAGTAATGCTTCCAAGGTCATCACCTCCAAAAGGTTAAAGGGCTTGAAGTTTAAACTCACAAGCCCTTTGAAATGTTACTTTAGCCCTTAAAATTAAACATCTCCTTTATTCTTTGAGTTAAAGTTGGAAGAACTGTATCCTTAAATAATAGATATAATCCACCAAGTACTAATGCTCCTATTACTACTGACATTAATATCTTCACTGCTGTATCTACAAAACCTTCACCACTTTTACTTCTTAAAGTTTCCTTTATTGAATTTACCTTATTCATTGCTTTTACCTGTGTTATTAGAACTAAATTTCTCATTAATAAAACCTCCATTTTCTTTATAAAAATTATCTATAGTATCCAATTATTAAATTTAAAGTCGCTGAAGCTATAACAGCACCTATGCAAGAAACTATTGCAACTACAATTCTGTTATTCCATTTTTTCTGATCCATTTCATCAGCAGCACTACGCCTTATAAAGAAATATATTATAAGAACACCTGCAACTATTGGTGCAAGAATCATAAACCATGTAGTTACATCATTAATAAGCTTTTCTGTACCTTTTACAAGCTTACTGCTCTGTACACTACCACTAGCATAAACAGTATAACTACTCATGAGTACAGTAACTATGCTAATAATTAATGCCCAGGCCTTTTCTTTTACTTTTTTGAATAAAATTTTAATCTTCATTGCTGTATAGTTCTCCTTTCTTTTTACTTTCTTCATATGAGTATCCTGATTGAAATTTTGAAACTTGCATTTGCATATCTCTTACAGACTGCTTTGTTAATCCCATTTCTTCATTTGCAGCATAATAAAGCCATATTCCCCATAGCTCCATATTAAACATGTTTATGTTCCTTGATTTCCTCCTATTTTGCCTTATTTCCCTTATTTTTCTGTTATGTTCCTTATCTCCAAGTCCAAACATTTCATTAAACTTCCATGCTGATAAATCTGGAGAATACATAATTGAAGGATTATTTCTTGAAGTAATTAAGCTATAAGGTCTTGATATTAGCCTTATTTCATCTGCTGCAAGTAGTGCTCTATGAGTTAAATTAATACTTTGAGAACTGGATGGTGTAGAAAATTTTGCATGAGATGCACTTAATGAATAGGTAGATACTGTATAGTTCCCAAGCTTTTTTGATATTTCCTCAAGAGTTTCCATATCATCTGCCTGAAGATAAATCCAGTTTTCACAATTCCCTTTTATGGTCTTTGCCACCTCCTTTCCATACTTATCATCAAGCTGGGCAAAACTCTGTAGAAATAAATTAAACCTAATTCCTCTGCCACCACCAACGGTTAACTTATTTGAGAAATCAGGTATTGTAGCAAAATTTCCAAATTCATCAAGCAAGAAATTCACTCTGTTTTTAAGTCTACCACCTCTTTCATCTGCACTTTTTACAAGTTCTGCATAATGCTGAGATACAAACAAACTTGCTAATGTATAGTAAGTAGTTTTCTCATCTGGAAGTATTATAAATATAGCCCTTTTTTTATTGCCAGTTTCCTTAGGGTCATAATCACTAACATTTGACATAGAATTGATTAAAGGATTTGTAAATAATCTTAGAGTAGTAAGAGCTGCTGTATAAAAACTTCCCCTTGTTTTGCTTGGTGCTACTTCTGAAATTGCAAGAAGAGCTTTGGCAGGATGAGAGGGATTAAGTTTTTTTACATATTCTATAATAGGCATAGTATTTCCAGTAGCCTTACACATCTCACTAATAAAGTAATAAACATTAGTCATATTCTGATACTTTCTGTTATTGCCATGTTTGTTATCATAAACTACACTCATAATAGCACTTGCAATAATAGAAGCTTCCCCATCTGTCCATATTCTCTCACCCTTTGCTTCTCCTACAAGCTGTGATGTTAAATCCCAAGTAGCATCAATAGCTTTAGCAACATCATTATTATCTACTGCATCAATTATAGGTTGCAGAAAATTATATCTACTGCTTTTTTCAGGATTTTTAAAATCAATTGCAATAACTTCATATCCTAACCTTTCTAAAAAAGGATAAGTATAAGCATACAGCTCTCCCTTAGGATCACTTAATATCATACTTTCCCCTGCAAGTGCTATTGTACCTATACTTTCAAGTACCACAGTTCTTGTTTTACCTGAACGAGTAGCTCCAATACAAAGAGTATGAACATCTTCTCCTATAAAATAAATCTTTTCACTTCCTTTATGATTTTTGGAACCTAAAACTATCCCACCCTGCGGTAAAAAAGCTTTGGTAAATTTACCTGAACTTTTTGAGGTTTCATCTGTAGACTTTCTTTGAATATTTGCTTTTTGTCCTTCCATGGTAAATTGTTCTTTGCCTTCACAACTTTTTTCCTGTTCCTTTTCCTCTTCATCTTCTCTTTCATTTTTTTCATTCCATCCTTTCTTCATTTCTTTTAAATCATCATATCCTTGTTCTATTAATGTCTTTACCCCGTTGTTATTTGTATTTAGAATAAAGCTATTAAAAGCTGAATCCTTATCTTTTTCTGTAAGCCATTCTGCTGAACCAAATTGTTTTTGTCCTGCTGGCACTGGAGTTGAAACTTTAGGGGTTATTTCTCTTAAATCACTTTGATAAGGCTTGTTATTTGCTACATAGTAGAATATTGAAAATAAAATTATTAATCCATTAAGACATAAAAAAAGCAGTAAGTGCTGTTTACTTACCGCCATGCTATGGATACAAATTATTAAACTTGGAATTTTTAAAACTGCCATTTGCTTTGAAAACAGCTTATGAATTATTGTTGAAAAATAAAGGTTAAATGAAATACCACTCACTAATATAAGCAAGCCTATTAAAAGTTTTTTCTTTTTGGATTTCATGGAGCAAGTCTCCTTTCTCAACTGAGTTTTAATTATAAAAATAAGACCTACACGTGGTAAGTCTTAAAATTTTATCTGCTCTATAATTTGAAATTTGTCAGCCTAAACAATGCTCTTATTCATGACTGACTATAATTTTATATCCTTCATTCCTTTGAGTTTCTTTATATGCTTCAATTATGTGATTTGCTTTTCCAAATTGTAATTCTATCATTTGAGTTGCTATGTCATTAATATTATATGGTAGTAAATAAAATTTCTCTCCCCCACATTTTCGACGAACAGTATCAACAATACCAAATGAATTTTCCACCACAATATTATTTTTATAATACATATCATTCTTATCTAAACAATACATTTTCAATAAATATGCTAATATCAAAGATGATAATTTATAAACATATGGTACTCGGTCATATTGTTCAATTAACTCAGTATCAGTATCTGACAATTCATTGCACGAAATTTTTTTAAAGTCAAAAGCACAATCTAATAGTGCTGGTTCAAGCATACACAGCGACTCAAAATTTTGCCCATCTAAAGATAAGCCTTCATATTTTGTACGACCATATTTTTCATGGCTGTGAACAAATTCAGTATCGACATCTTCTTTTTTGGAAAAAATCGATTTTCTATAACACTGTTTTCGAAACAAATACGTATAATCACCAAATATTGCCGATAAATCATCCATACATGCATTTTCGTACGATATCTTGTAAGCACTGCTCTTTTCTGAAAATGACTCAATTGAATTAATTGTCCATATCCCTTGCTTTCTCCAGAATATACCAAATAAAAGAGGCTCATTTTTCTGACTTGAATATCCCTTTAAAACTTCATATTTATATTTCTGCAGCTCATATGTCTGTTTATCTCCATCAACCAACTTTACCTCTACCAAAATACATGATGTATTTGTTTCATTTCCAGCTTCAAATGTAATTTCATAATCTGGAACTTGTAATGTTTCTTTGCTCTTTTCAGGAAATTGTTCCTGTCCTAAAGGAACAACAGTTTTCACCCAAGGTAAAAGAGAAAATATACGCATAAATAAATCTTCAGCAGCATAACCCTTCTCAAATCTACAATACTTTGAAATTAGCGATTTATCTGAAACCGTTCTTTCTAAAAGAGCTTTTACCTCTTTATCACTCATAGGGTTCTCATTATCCTTAGCTACCTTTGCAATATCATATACATTTCTTATTGCTTGTATTGAATTAGCCATAATATTATCTCCTAACATCTCGATAAATTTTCAATTTATCTTACTTATTAAGTTAATTATAATATATTTTTCAATACTGTACTATTCAATTATTAAAGAGGATATTTAGTTCGCAATTTCTACAAACTATCTTAGAATTGCAACATAAAAAATACCGTATATTCTTTTGAATAGTACGGTATTTTTATATATCATTATTTTTTACTTAGTAATCAGACTATCTACAAACTGGAATATATATTAAATATACATATTAAGTACTACCAAAAATTATTTATCTTCTATAAATTTGGGCAAATCTGAAGTATTATCTCTGTTAAATCCTTTTACCATATAATTATCATATCCAAATCTAAATTTTTGTTCATATAAATTTCCAACTAAATCACTAAAACGTATTTTAAATTGAATAAAGTTAACTACATATCCATTACCATCTTTTGGTGCTTTTGTTATCATACTAAAACTTACTTTTTCTCTTGGCAAAGCATAGTATTGATTTAAATAATCATGTATAAAATGATTATTTTTTTCTTGATTCTCAGTTTTAAAATAGTTTTCCAATCCCGATTTTCCATCTATCGGATATAGCATGACATTTGATGCACATTCTTTTCCAACATTTATTAAAGTTATACCTAATATAATATTATTTTTTTCAAAAATAATATTTGAATCATCTAATAACAAGTGAAAATATGGTATCAATCCAGCTCTGCTATTTAATTTTGACACAATGTTATCACTCTGCTTCTCTTGTTGTCTCATTTTTTCTTTATATACTTCAAAATCACTTTGCCAATTCCTATATTTTTCCATGATTTTATCATTTCTCAAACTTTTGTATATGTTGAATATACTTATAACCAACGCTATACCAGAAAAAACTATAGGCAACCAATCTTTTAATATATTATCTATAAAATCACCTCCATAAATTACAAATTTATCCCTTAAATCTAGCATTCTTTATTGATTCATATAAACTTATCTTATCATGACAAATTATCTAAATCCATAAGTTTTCTACATATCTTTTCCATTTTCCCAATCAAGTCCCCTTCCTTTAGTTTCCTCAATAACTCTTTCCTTCTTTGCTTGTCCTTCAAGAACAGTCAAAGGTAAATGGTAATTATAATTATTACTTTTGTCATTAGAAATCATTTCAATCGCTGTCAATAACAATTCCATTCTTGCTTGAAGTTGCATTTTATCAGCCTTTTGTCTATTTAATTCAAAAGCTTTAAGAAGTGCTTCTTTTGTAAATTGTTCTGGTGGATATAGTTTTCTATTCCTGCACTTTTTTTCATCAGCAGTTGTAAAAGTTATATATTTTCTTTCATCTGTCCAATCAACTTTATAACCAAGCTTATTCATATTTTCTATGAACTCATCCTTACTTCTACTGCACCATTTACAATGCTTCACTGCAAGATACAGCTCGTATTTCCAACTTTGTTTTTTATCAGTTGCTCTGTATTCTCCTCTATTCTTATGCTTTCCTTTTTCTCCATCAACAACAATAAGACCATATTCTTTGCATAATTCATCTGAGTATTCCTTTAAACTTTCTAATTGTTCCTTTGATAGTTGCCACTTATGTCCTTTTGTAAAGCTAACTGAATTAACAATAAAATGAGTATGAATATGTTCTTTATCTGTATGAGTTGCATATACCACCTGAAAATCTTTAAAAACTTCATGCTCTAAAAGCTTTTTACCTATCTCATTTATAATTTCTGGTGTAACTTTATCATTAGGTGAAAATGACTGAATAAAATGTATAAACTGCCTTCCCTTTTCTTTATTAAAATTCTGCTTAGTCATAACAAACTCTTCATAAGCTGTATCTAATGAGGAATCTTTTCCTCCTATTAAATTTTCTGATGTCTTTAGAGGATTCTTTATATAATTTATAGCTCTTTTCATACCTTTATAGGTATTATTTGAACCGTTAATAAATTCAATTACAGCCATAGCTTCACCCTTTTCACTTTTTTATAATTAAAAAAATCTGTTGATTTGCTTACAAATCACAGATTCTATTAATTCTCATTATTGTACTTATCAATCTATTATAAAGTCTTGACTTATTTGAGTCTTAGTAAATTTTTAAATTACTTTGCACAAATATATAAACTGCAAATTATTTTTTTTAACATTACATTGTTTTCTTCATAATTTGCCATTATAAATATTAACCATCATATAACTATTTTTTAGTTCTTAGTTTTCCTCTGATAAAAGCACTTTTCACTTCTAGCATTTTATTCCATCTCGAAAGTAAACTTATACGAATTTCAGTTGGATTTTTACTACTAACAATCAATTTATGCAATTCCTCTAGATCAATAATATGAATCATTATTTTATATTTATTATTAATCTCTATTAACTTGAGTGCCCAGTCATTCCAATTCAAATTTGGATACATCTCTGAAATAATTACTATGCAATGTATTGTTTCAATTGATTCATTTGGAATTTTAATAATATTATTTAATTGACTAAAAATAGTTTCATTTCTTTTTATACTCTTTGTTGCTCCACAAAGCTGATTTAAAGCTTTTTTTATCTGTTTTTCAATATTTAAAGTGAATCGTTCACTAATTCTATCTGATTCAATATTAAAAATAGACATAACTTTAGATTCTATTATACAAATGTGTTTTTCATCCCAAGCTAAAATATCTGTCAATTCTCTTAGTTTATCTTTTTTATAAATCTGTGGAGACCTATAACTTCTTGAATCACCATATAATGATTCTATCAATTGAAATATTTGTTGTTCTAACCCACCACCTTCATCTTCATCATCAATTTTAAACTCTCCTGTTCCTACTCCTATTATATTTACAGGATTACTAAATATAAATTCACACTTGAATTTATAAAATATCGTTGAAGGCTCAAAAAATTTATTTATAAATATTTGTTCAATATCCGCTTTATATTTATCAAATATAGCATCATCTAATTTTCTAACATCTCCATAATATAATATCAAATTATTTAACGTAGAAAGTAACTTTTCAGATTCCATTTTATCAACATTACATACTGATGAAACTAAAGGTCTTGCTAATTCATCAAAAAAATGAATGTGCCACTCTTTATTGTTATTTTTAAGCAACGACAAAAATAGTTTGCCCTCACTTTCCTTGCTAATAATTTGATATGTATTATAAGGATATTTTAGGTTATCCATTATAAATAATCCTAATACTAAAATATTTTGACCTTGATGTTCATAAATTGCTATATTTAAAAATGTATCAACTCCATTATAAATTGATTTAATTACATTAGTTGGAAGTTTAGCTATAATATGAGGATAATCGTTTCCTTCGACTTCTGTTATCCATATTCCAAAAGAATCACTTTGCATTTCCATATAGATTTTACCTGGTGGTATAAACACAACTTTTCCTCCCTTCCCCTAAAAACAATATATTATTAAACAGTTTTCGTCTACTTAATACCCTTTCATATAACCAGTGTATTTATTATAATTTTATCGAGAAATTATTCCATAGTCACCATAAACCAAATTCATTTATTCTTAAACATTGTAATTATATACCATATATATTTAAATTTCAAATAATTTAAAGAACTTAATTTCTTATTTTCTAATGCACACTAATTCCTCCCATATCTCCTTAAGCACCTTATTCACAGCACCTATGTCTGCACAACTAACCTTTCCTTGGTGGCAAAGCATAGTTAATTGATTAAGATTTGTACCTACTTTAGAAAGTTGGTGAGTAAAATCTTTTATCCCATCAATAACAACAATTTCTTTATTTAATGCAGAAGATATAACATAATTACTAAAGGTCATATTAGCTCTTTTTGCTTTCTTTTTTATTTGTTCCACTTCATTTTCTGTCATTCTAATATTGGTCTGTAAGTTTCTTTTTCTCATCCATTCCCTCCTTTCTGCAAAGAAATTATTTTAAAAAGGGCGTGGGGATTCCCCACTCTTTACAATCTATTGGCTATACCAATAGGAAGCTTGCCTTCACCCCAAGCCCATGGCTTTGGCTCAGTCCTCTTGGATATTGAAAAAAGAACTCTTTACCTTTCTAAAAACTTATATCATCAAACTCATTTGAGTAATCATTACTTCCATACATAGGTTCATTTTCACTTATTTTTCTTACCTTTGAATCCGTAATTAGAGCTATTAAATCTTCATTAAAATCTTTTCCTTTTGGTGTATGCCTTACAATTTCATATTTGTCTTTGTATTTATTAAATATTTGATTACATGCAAAATACCCTGCCTCATCATTATCAAGGCAGAGCATTATTTTATTTATATAAGGACTTTCTTTTAAATAGTATTCAAGAGCTTTATCAGCAACTCCTCCAAGAGAAATACAGTGATTTTCAAAATTCAATATATTATGCTTCTTAATCAATGTAAGATAACTCATCAAATCAATAGGTGCTTCAAATACACATACTGTATTGTTCTTTCCTTCCTTGCAAAAAGGGTAGGCTTTATCTGAATTTTTAACATCACATCTAAAAAATTTTCCAGTAGTATTAGTACTTCTTATACTTGCATATTTAGGATTATTTTCTTTGTCATACCCTACAAATACGCAGCTACCATACTTATTTTCATAAAGCTTGTGTTCTTTAACAAAATCTCTTACTATTTCCTTTTTAATACCCCTGTAATTTATAAGGTATGCAAAAATATGTTTAAAGGTAGTATTTTTCTCTGGAAGAATAAACTCGCCTTTGCTTTCTTCTTCAATAACTTCTGAAGCTATATATTTTACAATTTCATCTGATTTCCCTATTAGAGTTTTTACAGCATCTACCCAAGACTTATTTTCTATTTCCATAACAAATTGAATGGCTCCACCACCTTTATTTTGAGAAAACCAGTTCCACTTATGACCATCACTATGAATATATAATCCTCCATAACCATCTATTTTAAAGGAACGAGGAGTAACTTGCTTTACAGGATAACCTAAACTTAAAGCATAACTTATTATATTTATACTGTTTGCAAGAGCTATTTCATCATCAGTAAATTTTAACTTTTTCCTTTCCATAAGCTTTTTACCTCCTATAAAAACTAAAGCTCCAATTCCTCATCTAATTCAGAATTGAAGCTTTGTTTTTCCTCTATAATCCTTTTATCCTCCATCTTTATAGGTTCATATACTGCCATTCCATTTACTGAAGCTGGAACATAACCTTTTTCAGCCATAGAACAGTAATTTACTCCTGCAACTATAATATGATCATGTATTTTAATATCTAATGGTTGAAATATATTTACGAGTTTTTGTGTTATTGCTTTATCTTCATTGGATGGTAAAATAGATCCTCCTGGATGGTTATGTGCTAATATCATTGCCTTGCAATCACAAGCTAAAGCTTCTTTTAAAATATCCCTTGGATAAATTACTGCTTGAGAAACAGTTCCTTCTGATACTACCTTTGTTTGAATTATGTTATTTCCATTATCTAAAAACGCTATCATAAATTTTTCTTTATCCTTTATACCACTTAGTAGAGGAATAAAATAATCTGCTGCTTTCTCTGGGGTTGAAAATTTAATCTTATTTTCACTTTCATGAGCTTTAAGTAAGTTATATGATGCTATAAATTCATTAAGAAGTCCTATTTTTTGAAGTTGCTTTTCATTTGGTTCTATTATATTGGGATGTTCTAAAATATTAAAAGGATTATTTTCTTTTGCATATTCTTGAATTTTCTTTATAGGAATGCCCGTTAAATTGGTTAAACCTTTTAGAAAAGTATTGGTGTATGGCATGTTCTTATCCATTTACAATACACCTCCTATACTATCTAAATTAATTTCCTTGTAATTTAGAGTCTCTAAGACTAACTCTAAATTTTCTAATTTTTCATAAGCTTCATAAGGTAATTCCATTTTGTCGTAGTCCTTCAAGAAATTATCTACACCATAATTTTCAATATATACTGTTATTTTTTCTTCAGTATCCATATCAAGTTCCAAAAGCTGTGCTATTAGAGCACTTAAATACTTATAATTATCTCGATTTATTCCTTTATTTTTATTCATTTATATCACCTTTTTCTATTAACTTTTTAAATAAAAATAAAAAGACCTGTTTGATAACAAGCCTTATTTATTTTTTATACTACCATCCCTTCTTCATTTTCAAATTCATTTTCCCCTTCTTTTTTATCCATAAATGCATCTTCATCTACTATAACTTCAGCATCTTTTTTATTAAGATCCAGTAATGAGTTTAATTCAAATTGTCTTGATAGCTTTTCTTTTAATGATTCTTCATAAGGAAATGGTTTTTCATATTCTATTTTTGATTGTTCTAAGTTTCTTTTATATTCCTCTATCTTTGTTTCTGTATTCTCCATTTTACTTTCAAGATTATTTAACACATTTTCAATTCTTAGCATATTTCCATGAGCACTATCCCCAAGGTCTATAGTGTATTTTAAATTACCATGAATTAAAAGTTCATACTTTTCATAAAAGAGATTTTTTCTAAGTTTTAATTCAAATCCTTTATAGCTTGCTACATGAAGTTCTTCACCTTTAGGTATTTTGACATAAAGGCTTTGGATCATTGTTCCTGCCTTTTCTCTTTCATCAAATAGTTTGCCATTTATAATTATTGAAAAATCCTTACCATCTTCCATATTTCTTTTACCAATATCCTTAATAACACATTCAAGCTGGCTATTAGCTTCACTAATAAGTTTAGGATATTTATAAGTAAAGTTGTCCTGCAATGTATATTTTTGACTATCATAGGCAGCTTTTAAAACTCTAAGTCTTGATACTTCATTATCAACATCCATCTTTTCCTTTATTAACGGATTTCCTGTAGCTAAGGCTTTAACTTCTGCATAAGACAGTACTGTTTCATCTACATCTTCGCAATTTCTTGCAACGGATTTTGAAGTCATTATCTGTGAGATGAATTTCTGCTTTTGCTCTACAATCTGCCAGAGGTATGAATCAAAGGTATCTTTAGTAACATACCTATATATGTTTACTTCTGGATTAAAATTTCCCTGCCTTAAAATTCTTCCTTCGCGCTGTTCAATGTCAGAAGGTCTATAAGGACAATCTAAATGATGAAGTGATATAAGCCTATCTTGAATATTAGTTCCTGTCCCCATTTTAGGTGTACTTCCTATGATTACTCTTTTATTTCCAGACCTCATATCTGAAAATAACTCTTCTCTTTGTACTTCGTTTTTAGCATCATGAATAAAACATATTTCATTTTCAGGTATACCTTTTCTTACAAGCTCATCTTTAATGCTATTATAAATAGAAAAACGTCCATCTGAATTAGGCGTTCCCACATCACAAAATACTATTTGAGTTCCTTTTATACTTTCTGATTTTTTATATTCTTCATAAATATTTTCAATACACTTATTAACCTTTGAATCGGGCTCATTTATAGCCTCTTTATTAATAAGTCTTGGATCAGTACCTAAAAGTCTTGCTTCATTGGTTATCTTAAGCATATTATCTACAGAGGGATCAACCATACCATTTCTAATTCTTTCTGCTCTTTCTACATAGTTTTCCATCTCATATTTTATAAATTCACTTGGATTTGAAGATACTAAAATATATTTATCCTCTTTAAGTTTTGGTATTGGTAGCTTTAACATATCTGCGGTTTGAACATCTGCTATATTTTTAAATAAGGTCATAAGTTCTGGAAGGTTTGTAAACTTTGAAAACCTGCTTCTAAATCTATAGCCTGTACCTTCTAGAGCAAGTTCTAGTGATGAAACTACTTCACCAAAGCTTGCTGCCCAAGCATCAAAATGCTGTATTCCTCGCCTTTCTAGTTCATGGTTTTGAAGATATCTCTGCATTACATACATTTCTGTCATAGAGTTTGAAATAGGAGTTCCTGTTGCAAATATTACTCCTCGGCCCTCATTAATCTCATGGATATATTGGCATTTCATAAGCATATCGCTTGCTTTTTTAGCTCTTGTATTGGATATTCCCGCCACATTTCTCATCTTAGAAAATACTGCACAGTTTTTATAATAATGTGCTTCATCTACAAACATAGTGTCTATACCAAGCTCTTCAAAGTTTATAACATCATCCTTTCTTGATTCATCAAGAAGTCTTTTAAGTTCACTCTCTAAACTTTTTTTAAACTTTTCCATCTGCTTTATAGACCAGTTTTCTCCTCTTTCCCTTTTGGTAGCTTCAATAGCATAGGTCATTTGGTCTATCTGATAATTTAACATTTTCTCTTGTCTTTCCTTTGAAATTGGTATCTTTTCAAACTGAGTATGTCCTATAATTATGGCATCATAAGCTCCTGTAGCAATTCTGCTTACAAATCTCCTTCTGTTCTGCTTTTGAAAATCTTTTTTAGTTGTAACTAAAATATTTGCTGAAGGATATAATCGTAAAAACTCTGCTCCCATCTGCTCTGTTAAATGATTAGGAACTACAAATATGCTTTTCTTAGAAAGTCCTAATCTTTTAAGTTCCATAGCACTTGCTATCATTTCAAAACTTTTTCCTGCACCAACGCAATGAGCAAGAAGTGTACTGCCTCCATAAAGAATTCTTGCTATAGCATTTACTTGATGTTGCCTAAGTTTAATATCTGGATTCATACCTGGAAAAGTTAAATGCGTTCCATCATACTCTCTAAGCCTTATGTTATTAAAGTTTTCATTATAAAATTCAACATACCTCTTTCTTCTGTCAGGATCTCTAAATATCCAATTTTTAAATTCTTCTTTAAGCTGATTTTGCTTTTCTCTTGCCAGCATGGTTTCCTTTTGATTAAGTACATACCTTACATTATCTCCATCTTCTATTCTGTCTTTTACAGTAACAGTTCTAAGATTTAAAGTTTCTTCAATAATGTAATAGGCATTAAGTCTTTTTGTTCCAAAGGTTTCTGTTGCAGCTACAGAATATCCATCTACTCCTTTATTTTCAATAGCCCATGAAGCATTATAATTATTATAATGCACTTTTACTTCATTACTGCTATAACGAGAATCTGAGTTTTGAGCATACTTTGGAGTTCCTAAGGTTTCATAAATAAAATTTTCTATATCACTTTCTTCAATCCATGTTGTCCCAAGCCTTATGTCAATTTCACTAGCTTCTAAATTTACTGGCTGAACCTTTTCTAAGGCTTCTACATCTTGAGTAAAAAGCTCTGGATTAGTTTCCACATAAAGTTTTGCTAATTTTAATTTCTGCCTTACATTACCACTTAAATATTCATCTTGAGTTTCCCAGCCTTGAAGTAAATCATCTTTATTATATTTTTCAGGATTTAAGAATATCAAACCTTTAAGTTCATTTATAATGTTTTCTCTTGTGCTATCATAAATTTCTAACATTAGAGATAAATCTACTATTCCTTTTTCATTTAAGCTTACAGTTAATGCTTCAATAGCCGTATCTACTTCTGTTATTTTTATCTGTGGTCTTATTGTTTGTTTAGTAAACATATCAGCTTTTGTAACGTTCTTATTTTCATCTACTACTTCAAGAGAACATAAAAGAGGATAATCATTGTCATCTCTAAAAGCTGTATTATTAGTTCTTGCTGTTATATATCCATAACTTTTAATAAAATAATCATATCTTCTATTTAATATTTCCTGCTTTTCTTTTAGTTCTTCATATGTACAACCATTTGTTTGAATATCTATTATTTCTCTTGTAATTTCTCTTATAGAATGAAGTCCTTTTATCCTCTCTAAAGTTTTTCCTGTAGCTTCAATTTTTCTCATTACAGCATTTTCTCTATAATACAACTGATTATCTATAAAAGTGTAAGTATAGTTTCTGATGTTAGGATCAGCAGGGATAAAATCTTCTGCATTAACTTCTTCTCTTTCAAAACTTGTTATGTTAGCATTTAAATTACCTACTGCTTTTTCCAAAGCTTCTTTTAAATCAAAGTTTTCATCATCATTAACCAAAGCTGTGTATTTGCTACCTTCTCCAAACATTCTCTGGTCAAAAACCATTTTTCCAAGAAGCATTTCTGGATTATCAAGAAAGTATTCATTTATAGGAACTCCATCTTCTGTTTTAGATACATGAAGCCAATTTTCTTCTGTAACTTGTACCCTTTCTCTCTTTTGAAGAAATATAATATCAGCAGTAACATCTGTATTAGCATTTGATTTAAAAGCCGTATTTGGAAGTCTTATTGCTCCAATTAATTCTGTTCTTTCTGCAATGTACCTTCTTACACTATTGTTTTCTTTATCCATAGTACCCTTAGATGTTATAAAAGCTATAATTCCGCCCGGTCTTACTTTATCTAAAGCTTTAGCAAAAAAGTAATCATGTATTAAAAAATTTTGTTTATCATATTTAGAATCATGCAGCTTATAATCTCCAAAGGGAACATTACCTATAGCAACATCAAAGAAATTATCTGGATAGTTATTTTCCTCAAAGCCTTGTATTTTAATATTGGCCTTTTGATATAGCTGCTTTGCTATTCTCCCTGAAATATCATCAAGTTCTACTCCATATAATTTAGAATCTTTCATGCTATCTGGAAGCATAGAAAAGAAATTTCCGACTCCCATGGAAGGTTCTAATATATTTCCTATTTTAAACCCAAAGCTTTCAAGCGCCTTGTATATTCCTTCAATAACTGTAGTTGAAGTGTAATGAGCATTAGGTGTTGAAGCTCTTGCAGATACATATTCCTCAGGAGTAAGTAGTGCTTTTAGCTCTGCATACTCACTATTCCATCCTGTACTATTAATATCAAAGGCTTGTGCCATACCTCCCCATCCTACGTACTTAGCAAGTATTTTCTGTTCTTCTGGTGTTGCCAATCTATTTTCTTCTTCAATAACCTTTAATGTTTTAATGGCTTCTATATTGTTTCTAAATTTAGTTTTAAGTCCTCCAACACCAATTTCATCTTCTAAACTATATCTGTAATTTATTTTCTTAGTTTTTTCTTTTACATCTACTTTTTCTTTGTGTTCAGTCATTTTATTAACTTCATTGTTATTTAACCAGCCTAATATATTACTTTCATAGTTTTCTATGGCTTTATTTTTATAATCTTCCCAAGTTGAATTTTTATCTGTATCCCTATCTTCTTCATTGTTAATAACTTTACTTTTTTCATCTTTAATATCTTGTATATTTTTATCTGCATTATGATTATTTTCAGGCATTAAAAAAGAGCCACTAGCTTGTGGCTCAAAAATATCTACTTGCTTTATCTCGTTTTGTATACTATCTCGTGAAGAACTATCTCTTCTGCTGTTTCCTTTATCATTTCCCTGTGTTTGAAGTTCTCCATTGTGTTTTCTGGATTCTGTATTGGATTTGTCTTTAGCATTTGCTCCATCAATATTTCTAACCTCTGATAAGCTTCCTCGTTTACTTGATGCATTTTCTCTATCAATTCCCCTTGGGCTAGAAGTAGACTGTATCTGCTCTGATGATTGTTCTTTAGATAATTCATTGCCATTTGTCCATATTTTCCTAAGGGTTTCTGATCTACTTCCTTGTCCTTGGGTATTTGTATCTCTGGATAAAATATTCCGTCTATCTCCTTGTAATTTAAGTTTAGATTCTCTCTCATGATTTTTTTCGCTCCTTTGCTCTTTTATAATTTTTAATATTTCACTTTCAAATTCTCTAAGAATTTGCTGAGATATACTACACACAGAATTTCCAAGTCTAAAGGTTAATGGTAGTGTATTAAAATGATTTATTATTCTAAAATTATTATCATCATCAAAGTTTGAAGCTTGTATCCCACATCTTTTTGCCACCATATAATTTATACTTTCAATAACAGTTTGAGTAAAACAACTTATAAAACCTTCTTCAGGTAAATTTTCAAGCCATGTTTCTTTAATATCCTGTTCATAACCTTGTAAAATATTATCAAAGCTTTCATTAACTTTAATATCAGTAATCTTTAATATTAACTCTTCAATAGAACTGCTACTTAAATCATATTTTTCATTTATATTTTCTAAAAGTTTTTCACTAATAACATCATTTAACTTCCATAGCTTAGGAATAGTATGAGGCTCTCCATTGGTATCTTTAACATCAAATAAATAGGTTAATTTAAGGGTTGGCATTGAGGTGTCAAAAGCTGCTATACTTCTTGTTCCCTTATTTACATACCTTCCTATTTTTTTATTCCATATTTCCATACTAGCAACCATAGTAGCATTGGGTCTTTGAGCATAAATTAAAATTGCATTATCAAAGTTATATTTATAAATTTTTGATGCAAAGTCTAAGAATTCTTTCCATTCTTTTTTATTGCTTGTAACTATTCCTGTTACTTTTTCGTAGATTTCTCTTACTTCTGTTAATCTACTCATCAAGTACCTCCTTCCCCTGAGTTTCAAAATATAGCTTTAAAGCCTTATCAATAATATCTTCAATCTCTGGCTGCTTAGCTTCTGGCTTAAAATATTTGTTTATTAGTTTTTGCTTTAACTTCATAGAAGCAGGCTTATTTGATATTGTTCTTTTGTTAACTTCTCCTGAAAGAATTGAATAAGCTGTTTTTTCATTTAGTTTACCTTTTTCTGAGTAATCTCTAATAACTTCAGCTTTTTTCATATCTATTTTGTAGTTATTCTCTGCTGTAATTTCTACAATCATATTTTGCTGTTCTTCTGATAAATATGATAAATCCACACCTGCTCTTATAGATATTTGTCCTTTATCTAAAAACTCTTTTATTTCATCTATTAACTTGAAAATTCTTAAATATCTTGCTATAGAATTTTTAGAAAGTTTATATGTTTCTCCTATTTCTTCATGGGTTCTTAACTTTTTCCCCAATGGGGAAAAAGTTTCATCCTCCTTGATTTCATTAGATTTAGAAAGTCTTTCTATCTCATTTAATAGGTCATTTCTAATTCCTTGATTAGCCATAGCTTTATGTCTTGTATAAATAACAGCAGCTCTTTCTGAATGAAGTAAATCTGAAAATGACCTTTGCATTGTATTTGTTTCAGTAACAATTAAAGTAGCTTCATCTTCTGTAAGTCCTTCCTTAATAACTGCTGGCACTTTAAGTATTCCTACAAGTTTTGCAGCATTAACTCTATTATGACCAGATAGGATCTGATAGCTTGTACCTATAGTCCTTACAACTATAGGTACTATAACTCCAAACTCCTTAATACTTTCTACCATGTCATTTAGTCTTTCTCCTTCATATAGCTTAAAAGGATGATTACTAAAAGACACCAGTTTTTCTATTTCAATTTCTGTTATTCCTGATTTAGTTTCTTTTTCAGGTTGAGTATCTCCAAACATATCATCTAAACTCATTAATCTTTTTTCACTCATAGTGCTGCTACCTCCTTTGCAAATTCCATATAAGCTATGGATACTTTATTCTTAGGATCATATTCTATGGTGCTTTTACCTCTCATATTTGCTTCTCCAACCTTTACCGATGTTGGTATCTTGATTTCAAAGATGTGAATATGACTTCCATAAGCTTCTTGAATAATTGATAGCACTTCCTTTGAAAGTTTCATTCTTTCTGCGTACATTGTAAGCAGTATGCCATCAACTTCAATACTAGGATTTATTCTCTTTTTAACTCTTATAATATTCCTAAGAAGTAGCTCCAAGCCTTTAGCTGAAAGATATTGAGGAGTAACAGGAATAATTACACTATCACAAGCAGCTAATGCATTTATAGTAAGCATTCCAAGTGATGGTGAACAATCAATAATAATGTAGTCATAATCAGTTTTTACTTCATCAACTATAGATTTTAAAACCAGTTCCCTGCTCATAACATTAACAAGTGCTATTTCTATTGCTGATAACTCTAAGCTACAAGGAATAATATCAATATTTCCTGCTGAAAGAATATATTCTTCTTTTTTAGGTAAACTTTTCTCTTCAATAGCCATTGCCATAAGATTATATATTGTTGTTTTTATACTATCCGTATTATCATAGCCAAAGCATACTGTTAAGCTACTCTGAGGATCAAAGTCTATAAGTAGTACCTTCTTTCCCATTTCTGCTAATGCATATCCTAAATTTAAAGTTGTTACAGTTTTGGCTACTCCTCCTTTCTGATTAACAATAGAAATAACTTTACTTTTACACATAGTTACCATCCACCTTTATAAATTAATTTTTCCCGTTTTTCTAATTCACACTATTTAATTTAATAATACACTTATAAATGTATGTAATCAAGAAAAATCTTTTGATTTCATCAATTATTTTTCTTATTATTGAAAATTCACATTAAAAAGTGTATATTTAAATCTAAGGATGGTGAATCACATGCAATTAACTATGGGTGAAAAGATTCGTATTTTAATAAAAAGAAAAAATATTACTATCTCGGAGCTTGCAAGATTAATTGGAACTACTAACCAAAATTTATCCAATAAACTCTCTCGTGATAATTTCTCAGAAAAAGAGCTCCAGCAAATTGCTGAAGCTCTTGGGTGTAAATTTGAAGGATATTTTATTTTTGAGGATGGAGAAATGATATAAAAGTATCATTTCTCTATCTCATTTCACTGTAAATAATTAACTATACTATTTTTGTTAACAAATTGCTTATTGTAGGATTATAATAAGTAAGAGCCTGTCATTATCATGCAAATAATTTCCATCAATACTTATTATATTTTTAAAATTTATATAAAGAGGATGTTTGGCATTTATTGCTTGTAGAATAGTAAAAACAAACATTTGTATTACTTTTATACTTTATTTTTATAGCTAAACTTTGTTCAATCTTACATACAAAATATTACTATTTAAAATTATACATTCACTTAAATTTTTGATTAATTGGCTATTATGATTAATATCTATAAATATTTTGAATTTATCCATTCAATTAGTTTAGCTAGTGGTACAACTGAATTAGGCAAATTCTTCTCTGTTGCAGCAATAGAAAAAGTATCTACCACAAATAAGCTTATTGGCATATGCCTCTCAACTTTTTTCCCAATTGGAACCCCTAAAAAATGAATAACTGAATCCCAGTTTTCATAGACTTCAGCTGATTTAGTATTTAATTTTTCTTGAAAAGACTTATTACTAATCTTGCTAAATCTATGTAGTTCACTTAATAATGATTTTTCTGTATATTTAAGTCCTATATCTTTACATTCAATAATAAATAATTTATCCTTATATAACATCATAACATCTATTTGCCCTGAAAATTGTACAAATCCCTTTCCAGTTTTAATATTCGGAATAACATTTTCCTTTATATCCCTCTTTATCATTGCTCCTGTAAAATTTTCTTGTAGATACAACATTACATCTAATTCAAATTTTTCATGAATATATTTACTAACTATAGTGTATAATTCTTTCTGAAAATCACTTTCTGGTAATGTTGCATGAATAATATCCGTATATAATCCAATTAATGAGAATTCTAGAAGGCTAACAGGACAAATAACTTTATTATTTTCTATTAAAATTAAACATTTCCGCAAAGGTCTATTATCTCTTAATGAAGTAGCGGTAGCATAAACAAAATTATCATTCTTTGTAGCCACTAAATTCAATAAAAATTTTTCCGCTTCGTCATCTGAACATGCAAGTAAATGTTTTATTAATTTCTGAAAATAATCTATACTACCAATTAAAAATTCGTCAGAATTAATATAATGCTTCTTCAAACCATTTATAATTTGAAAAATATCGTCTAACGATATACCAATATACTTCTTGCAGACCCTGTTGAATTTATTTCTTGTTGCAACATCTAAGTCACTTATTTTTTTATCTGTCATACACTCTACGTATAATTTTGAAATTTCCTTGTAATTATTTTTTTCTTTAGTAATAATATTTCCTTGCTCATCAATAATAAGTTCTTTATTCTCACAAGCATTATCACTTATATATAATAATGTATACATAGCACGAATTGTTATCAGTAGCTTTTCAAAATTATTTGGATTTACTTTTTCCTCATTTAATTGCTTCTCTCCTGATAAATATGTAACAATTTCAATTCCATACTCCAAAGCATATTTATCAAAACTTAATACACCTTCCCACTCTTTATACATATGCTCAAAATTTCCCAAAAAATTAAAATCCCTTTGAAATTTTAAACTTTTAATTATCATCCTTCCAAAATTATCAGTTATTTCTTCCACTTCAATATTATTGTTTTTATCGTTAAGCCATCCTACTGTAACAAATGTTAGGTGAACAGTATATTCAAGTGCATTTAAAAGAGCTAATAAATAACCTTTTGGATTAATCCAAATTAAGTCACTTATTTTATCTATTATTAATCCCATAATCCGATTACAAATATTTTTTATGGCTTTTTTATCTGTATAATATGTATTCTTTATACCTAAATAATTTATTATATCAATAAAGATATCTTCCTCTGTTAATCCCATATCTATAAATTTAGGATTAATAGATATAAGTTCATTACCAGTAAAAGTAGGGGCAATCATATTAAACTTTTTCTGCAAATTAACATGGTAAATTTGAAATGACGAATTAATAGAACCCTCAATAAAATCTTTTATTTTCTTACATGTTTTACATGTTTGTTCATTTTTCTCTATCAAAATAGACGGTTTAAAATTAGTATTACATTCGGAACATCCCATTCTTTGTTCATCTCTCCTCTCAAATGCATACAAATAAATTTCCATTAAAACTAATGTAGCATATTTAATTTTGGGTATATGATTTTATTATCGTCAATGTTGTAAAGTAATACAATCAAATGAAGCATTTATTGTTCTCTAGAAACCATACCTTATTTTTGAATATCTTAATTATTCTTTATTATAATACAATTACTAATACATTTCATAAATACTTCTAGAGTACAAAAAGACCATGAAGTTATTATCTAAAAAGCTTCCTTCATAGTCTTTTTCTATTTCATATTAAATTAACACTAACATATCCACTCACACCATATCAAATACCAACTCTTACTTTAACACCATTAATTTGTTCTTTATTCTTAAAATCATCACCTTTTGTGTTAAAGTTAAAAAAGCTGGTAAAGTGCATGAATTCAAGGATTATAAGGTATCTTTGCGACGTAGTCCTACTACCGTCTCCACATGCCCCGTGTGTGGAAACATATCCACTGTCCCCACCACCTCCACATAATCTTAACTTACCCAATATTCCACGATTATAAGACTTAATTACAAAAACATACTTTATAGTAAATTTACAAATCAACAACTATAAATCAAATAAATCGATTGATGAATCAAATATAATATCTTCGTCACAAAAAGCTACAGATATTGCATGTAGGGTTCTATCAGTATTGGGTACCATCCATGCTTTCTTCGCTTCATCCCATCTACTGCCTTCTATTTTTTAATTGCCGAAACATTGTCATAGCTATAATTAAAGCTTACCATTATATAGTTATCACTAACTTTTTCAATTGTAATAGACATTATTTTTACTCCTCCTTATTAAATTCGTAAATTTTTAAAATATACTACATTAATATTACCATCTTTTTTATTTCCGCTAAATTGTGCACACCTCACTAAAAAAATGCACACCCTTTGAAAATTTGCACTCAGGGTGTGCATCTATAATATAAAATTCTACAATTTCAAATTAAAAACTTAAAATATTACACTAAAATTTGTTTGAAAAAACACTAAAAGCCCTTGAAATCAAGAGCTTTTAATTGTATCAATATTTGATTGATTATTTGGTGGAAGCGAAGCGTTACCTTTGAAATCCACCAATTTCTCTATCCTTAAAACTATTCTTCAAACGTATTTGTATAGCCTTTTAATTTACCATCTTCATCAATTGTATAAACACCGCTAATATGTGGCTGTTTATAATGTTTATTACCACAATCTCTTTCAGAAATAATTCTTTTTTCCGATAATACAGTCCAAAATAAACTATAATTATGCTCTTTTAAATATTTAAAAAACATATTTTTATCAATACAGAATCCTATATCTTCTTTTAATACTTCAGAGCTATCAAAACAAATAATCTTACCATAAGAATCGTATAGAATTGAATTTCCTTTTCCATATTGAATATTTAAATCTGTAAATAACTTTATACAAGGTTTATACCATGAACTTAAATTATTATCTATTACTTTATCGCCTTTACGTTCAGTAACATATTTACAACATGGTATCAATACTTTAAAGTTTTCATTATCTTCATCTGAAAATTTGTGAAACTCCTTTATATCATTACCACAATAATAAGAATTATTAAAAAATCTATATGCATCAGACCAATAATACTCTTTATTGTAAAGATTATAAGTTTCATTAGGCTCAGATGCACTTCTTCCCATAAAATCTTTATTCTTTAAATTTTTTAGAATAGAATCAATTGATTTAGAGTCTACAATATAACTATTAATTTGTACCCATAAATCCTTTTGAGGATTTTCGTATTGTTTACTACCTAATTGCTTTTCTTCTGTCCAACTATACCAACCACTAAGTAAAATAAAATCTTCATTGCTATACTTAAGATTTATTAAATTATTTATTTTAGGTATATCATCAACAGTACTTAACCATTCATCATTAGCTACTTTAGGAAATTCATATAACTTATTGTGTATTATCTTATCATTTTTATCACTTGTATTAATAGCTAAAGCTGTAGGATCTATATTTCTTATATCCGGTTCAAATGCTCCCTTACAGTAATTATATTCAATGCCACCATAACAATCTGTATGAATTTTCATTTTATAATTATCAGCTACTTGAGCAGCAAGTTCATATAAAGCAATCCATTGATATTTTTTCCCAATTCTTTCTCTAGTATTATCTCTATAACGACCACTCTCTATGTTTCTATCATACGTTCCATGCTTTTCTACATCATATCCCATATTGAATACTTTCTTAATGGCTATATTTTTCAAGTCATTATAATCTAATCCATCCCATTCAGAAAAATATCTTTGAAATACATACCTACCAAAATCTCCATAACCTCCAGGTGAACCATCCCTAGAATATTCCACTTTCATTGAGCTTAAAATAGCATTTTGACTCCAAAAATAATTTTTGAAACTTGATGATTTATAATCATATTCATAATTTGATATTTCTCCATCCGTTGGAACTTCTGGCATATCAGATTTATATGGTGGTTGAACATTAAAATTATTTAATATATCACTAGAAACTTTATATTTAGCATATTCTATTATATTTCTTGCATAATCACGTACTAAAATATTAGGATATACATACTCATTTTGAAAAATTTTATCATAAACATATATAGATAATTGTTCTATTTTACTATTAGATTTCTCAGATACAACACAACCAAATGCAACTGCATATAATCGTTCAAGTATATATGGATCATCTACATTCTCAAATTTTCTTAATACTGATAATAAAATATCAATATGTCCATTCAACAAATTTACGAGCGCCTTTGTACTTTTATCTCTTAATATATTATTAGATGATATTAAAAAAGTTGAAATCATTATAGCAGATAATCTGATAGTTTCATTTAATACATTATAAAAATTCTTTTTATTTAGACACCAATCTAACATTCGATTAATTGGTGATCCATCTTCAAAGTAAATTTCATCAAGTAATGGAATAAATAGTTTATCTCTATCTGGCATACTATATTTTAAAATGTTATCTACAGTACGTTCTGCATTAAATGCATGTCCCACCTTTGTAGAAATTAAAATTAATGCATCATATAAATTTCTAAATCCGTACTGAGATTTTAAAACTACATCATTAATATAATTAAGAGTTTTTTCATTAAGAGAATTAGATTTTCTCCACTTTAAAGCACTACAAAATGCTTCAACAACATTTTTATTATATTCTTCATCTATAAGTAACTCAAATAATTCATATTCTCCTTTCTCAGATAAAGCTATTGCTAATGCTTCTAATATATCATTATGGTATTTTAATTTTTTGTATTTTAAACCAAACTTTTCTGCTCCTATTTTCTCAAACTCTTCAACTAACAGTTTTGCATATAAATAATCTTCTAACTTTTCATAAGTAACATAAATATATTTTTCATTATCATAGTTTGTATTTTGTGTTAGTATTCCATTTGAAAGTAATTCATCTAACAAAGATTTTTTTATATTATATTTTTTTTCAACGTCAAGTACTATTTCAATTGTTTTTTCTAATGGTATCAAGTTACTTCCAAGTCCAATATTATATTTATATAACACCATCTCATTAATAACTTTTTCTATTACATTAATATGCTTACTATATTCACATTTATCTGCTATATTTAAATTCATAGCTGATAAATAATTTTTGTAAACATCATTAAAGCTTATGTTATCTAAATCTATGACTTTCTTTTTATATCCTTCGCAAACAAGTCTTAAAAATAACGGATTTCTAAATTCTTGATTTGCAAAAGGTATATCTGAATAAGGAATTTCATAAAAATTAAAATATTTCTTTATTGCATCATATTCTACAGTTGAGAAACCACTATGAGTAGCCCTCACTAAATTATTTACTAATGAATCGTTATCATTTAGTACATTTTCTACATACTCTGTTCTAATTGACAAAACAAGGCCTATCCACGGATACAATTTTATCTTTTCTATAATCCCCGCTAAATATTCCTTCCAAATTTTTTTGCCACTTCCTTCATTTAACGCATCTATAAAAATAATAATACGAAATTTATCATTTTTAGCTATTCTATTTAATTCTTCAAGAAATTGATCAGATGTACAATCAAGTTCAAGCATTTTTAAAATAGCCTCAAATGGATTATCCCCTTCTTTAAAATGTTGACCTAAAAATAATAGTGATTTTTTACCTTCACAATTTCTCTTACTTATTGTATCAGCTAGTAAATGTGATTTACCAATACCGCCTTCACCATCTAATAAAATAAATGGATTATTTACTGACTTTATTTCATTAGAAGTCATATAATGTATATATTCATCAATTAAAGTTTGATTTTGGTTTAATTTATAAATTTCATCTCTCAATGAATTACTATTTAAATTAGAACCATCATCTAAGTTTGTTTTATTTACTTTAATTTTATTATCAAGTATTTCACTTATATAATTCAAGTTTTCTATTATTTCATCAACTTTTATACTATCAATTGAATTAATTTGAAAGTTGTCAATTATCCTATATATATTATTAATATTATTTTCTATTGCAGTAATCTTTAATTCTTTTAGAGCAATTAAAATTTGATCGGCTTTATTAATAAATCTTTTATAAAACTCCTCATTCCTGCTAATAGCATCAAAAATATATTTTTCATTTAATTCTATATTTAATTCTGGCAAGTATCTATTTCCTAAATTTTCAATTTGTATTTTATTTTGATTAATAAACCATTCATGAGACAATTCTCTATTCAAATCCATATTATCACAACATCTATTTTTTATATTTTTAAATTTATCTGGATTAATTATTTCAGCAATATGTTCTAATATTATCTTTACACACTCATGCATTCCCGCAGGATATAAAATAGCTTGAGTATAATATTCATTTTCTAAGTCTACTCTTTTTTTCCTTTTGCTTTCATTTGCACATTCAATAATAGCATAGTTTTTCATTCCCGATTTTGAAACTTCACATAATAAACTTATTGGTCGGTCTTTTTCAAGACTACATCCTAAAAACAACATGCTTTTACTAGTATAAATTTGTTTTAAAGTATCAATTAATTGTGGATTATTATATGCAGAATCATATTGGGCTTTTGTTAAAATAATAGACTCAATTGGTTCACTAATATCACCATGAATTTTATATAATAATAATTCATTATCTCTAAGTGCACCATTTAATGCTTCAAAATGTCCTGGATGTGCAACCGATAAAATCAAATTATTATATAGTCCATAAATTTTTTCAATCACTTTATCATAATTAGTTGTAATTATTAACCCTTTTTCAAAAATATGTGGTAATAAATACATAGTTTTATCTACAAAATCACTAATATCCCTATTTAGATAATCTTGTGCAAATGTTTTTTTTAGATTATCTGAAAATGATAGCTTTCCCATATCATCATACAAGAAATCCGCTTTATCCTCATAATTTAATTTATCAAACGTTTCTTTTTGTAAAAGATCCCCAAATTCTTCAAATGTGGCATTTAGAAATCCTCCCCATGATGGATATACACCATCGAATAACATAGACATTCCAGCACCTATGTATGGAACTACTTGGTGCAACTTAATCTTTTGTATTAAAGCATCAAAATTTTTTTGATTATATGGAGCATTAAATGCCATAATTTCTTGAAAGTCCATAATTCTATCCTTTCTGTTTTAATTATTACTAATTCTATAAAATTATATCATAACATTAGTATTTTTTACATTAATAACCATGCAATATGGATCATATTTCTTCTAAATCTAATTTATAATGCAAATAAACCCACGAAAATCCAATATTTTAGATTTTCGTGGGTTTCATGGTGGAGGTGAGTGGTATCATACTTGCTGTTTCCTTCCCCTGTATAAGGTAACATATAAATTTTTTCATAAAGAAAGAACCTTGATTTCTCAAGGTTCTAACTGTGTTTCCTTTTAAGCCTTACTACCGTCTCCACATGCCCCGTGTGTGGAAACATATCCACTGTCCCCACCATCTCCACACAATCTTAACTTACCCAATATTTCACGATTATAAGGCTTAATTACAAAAACATATTTTATAGGAAATTTACAAACCAACAACTATAAATCAAACAAATCAATTGATGAATCAAATATAATATCTTCGTCACAAAAAGCTACAGATATTGCATGTAGAGATTTATTGGTATTTGGTACTATCCATGCTTTCTTTGCTTCATTCCATCTACTGCCTTCTATTTTTTTAATTGCCGAAACATTATCATAGCTATAATTAAAGCTTACCATTATATAGTTATCATTAACTTTTTCAATTGTAATAGCCATTATTTTTACTCCTCCTTATTAAATTCATAAATTTTAAAATATACTATATTAATATTACCATCTTTTTTTATTTCCGCTAAATTGTGCACACCTCACTAAAAAAATGCACACCCCTTTGAAAATTTGCACTCAGGGTGTACATCTCTAATATAAAAATCTACAATTTCGAACCCAAAACTTAAAATATTCCACTAAGATTTGTTACAAAAAACACTAAAAGCCCTTGAAATCAAGAGCTTTTAATTGTATCAATATTTGATTGATTATTTGGTGGAGGCGAGGGGACGTTTATTCTATTATTTCTAATAGCACTGACTATATCTTAGAGTTATTATAAAATAATAACTCTCTTGGCGTGTTATAGAAGTTGTATTTTTGTTTTTATAACTTCTATCCTAGTACTTCATATCTTTTCAGATTTAGAAGCCTATAAGTCGATACATGGCTGTTGAATTTCTTCACATACCACTCGGTATTGCCATCACCACTACGTGTTACGGTTTCACCGATAAAGCCAAGTTTTCACTTAAGAATCACTTCTTAAGGCGACTCTTTTGAATCGAACCCCTGTCCGAAGATAGTCCCATCTAGCTTTCTCCGAGCGCATTCTATGTTTTGACATTCCCTCTTCTAGACGCCCATAGACTGGCTTCTAGATTTAGTAGCTTCATAAATTCCGTTCTTAGCTCAAAGCTTTGCTAAGCTCGGGTCCCCACTAATTGACGCCCTATCCTAGGCCGTGGGACTCCCAGGTAGGACGAGCAGCTATATTAGGCTGCTAATGCAAAATTTTCGTCTGCGTTTATCTTTAAGTTTCTAGGTGATTTACGAGGTCCCAGAATTGCCTCGGCTCGCTTACTAAACGCTACTTACCCCCGTCGAAACCAAGTACGCCCCCATGTTATATGAGAGGTTGGCACTTCGTTTATTTGAAGGCACTCCACTGTTATTCAATTTTCAAGGTAAAATTTTGTGCCTTATTACACAAATCATTTCCTTGTGTTTTTAATGCACAGACTATATTAAGCTTTCCTTATTTCTAAGGTTCACTAATTATAATACAGCATATTTAATAGTAATTCAAGAGTTAATTTTATTCTAGTATTTCATAGAATTCTTTAATTGTTTTTCTATATCTCTTTTAGCAGCTTTTTCTTTTAATGCTTCTCTCTTATCATAATTGTGTTTACCCTTTGCTACGCCTAGTTTTACTTTAACTCTTCCTCTTACTAAATAAAGAGCTAGTGGAACTAATGTATATCCTTCTTGAGATGTATACCCTATAAGTTTAAAAATTTCACTTTTATGAAGTAGAAGTTTTCTATCTCTTAATGGATCTCTATTAAAAATATTTCCTTGTTCATAAGGACTTACATGCATATTACTAACAAAAACTTCTCTATCTTTAATGTATGCATAACTATCCTTTAAATTAGCTTTTCCAGCTCTTATAGATTTAACTTCTGTTCCTACAAGTGATATACCTGCTTCATAAGTTTCTTCTATAAAGTAATCATGAAAGGCCTTTCTATTTTCTGCTAAAGTCCCTTCTTTCTTTTTCTTTGCCATGAATTCTCACCAACCTTTAAAAATTAATTTGTAAGTTCTTTAAACATTATACCAAATTACAAATATAATTAAAAATCATTTCTTTTTTCTTTATAAAATTAAAATCCAAGCTTTTATAATTACTTGGATTTTAATTTACTATATATTATAAGTTAATTCAAACTTATTTATTAATTATCTTCTAACTTAAATTTATTAATTTCTTTTTGAAAATCTACAGTTAAAATATCTAATTCTTCTGATGCCTTTGAGACATTTTCCACAACATTTCTCATTGCTTCAGTAGAAGCTGATATTTCCTCAGATGATGCTGAAATTTCTTGAGCTGAAGCAGAAGAATTTTCAACTTTACTCATGACAACTTGATTTTCATCAGTAATCTTTTGCACAAACTCATTTAAATTTCTTATAGAAGGAACTACTTCTTGTACTGATCCAACTATATTATTAAAAGAAGATATTCCTTTTGTTATATGTTCATCTTGTACTTCTAATTGTTTATCTAAATGTTGAGTACTTTTTATTATATCAGATGTTTCAGTTACTATCTCTTGGATAAGATTATTTATATTATCTGCTGAAGCTTTTGTTTGTTCAGATAGCTTTCTAACTTCATCTGCAACAACTGAAAAACCTTTGCCTGCCTCTCCAGCCCTAGCTGATTCTATAGCTGCATTTAATGCCAATAAATTAGTTTGTTCTGAAATTGCATTTATTAAATTTGTCATTTTATCAATTTGGGTTATTTTACCGTTTAAATTATCAATTTTGCTAGTAAAATAAGAAAATATCTTTTCAATATTTTTAACGCTTTGAGCTAAGTTAACCATATCTCCATTACTTCTGTTAGCTAAACTCTCTATACCGTTTACTTTGGTGTTTACATTTGATAATAAATTAATCATGGCTTCTAAAGATTCTTCTAAATTATAGGCTACTCTTTTAATCTCTTCCAATTGTTCAGTTTGATTAACTATACCCTTTGTAACTTCTTGTGTAGCACTATTAACTTCTATAGACGACATATTCATTTCTTCCACAGCAGAATTTAAATGATCTGCTTTATTATGAATCAAATTAAAACTATCTTTAACATTTAAAAGCATACTTCCTATATGATTTTTCATATTTTCCGTTGCTATAGCCATTTCTCCAATTTCATTTTTTACATTTAAATAGCTATTATCAATTTTTCCTGAAAAATCTCCTGTACCAAAAGTTTTAATTTCCTCTGCTACAACTTTTATGGGTTTGGAAATTTTATTAGCTATAATATAAGCAACTAATATACTAAAAAATATAAACACTATAGATAACTTTAAATTGGATCTTCCTATAAAATTTACCTTTTCTCTTAACTCACTATTATCTACAAAAGTTAGATAAGTCCATCCCAAATCTTTATTTTTACTTTTATAAGCTCTAACTAAGTATTTATTACCTTGTTTATCTTTTGAATTCATCTCATTATCGTTTTTAAAATTATTTAGATTTTCTAAACCTTTAATTCCTAATTGTTTTATATTTTTAAAAACGGTACTTCCATCCTTAGGATTGGCTAAAATTGTACCTTTTTTATCTACAATAACCAAATATCCTCTATTTCCTATTTTTATTTCCTTATCCATTTGAGCTAAATCATCAAGAGTCATACTCATTCCCATTACCCCTCTAAGTTTATCCTTTAATTTTATAGGAGCTAGAAAGTTAATACTTAAATCTCCATCTATGCTTTTACGTGCATCAGATACAATAATTTGGCTTGGATTATTTGAAACATTTTTATACCAATCTCTTTTTCTAGAATCATAACCTACTTTTCTATCTATAGCAGGATATTCTAAAAACCCTCCATTTTCTTCTACTCCCACAAAAACATTTTGAATATCCTCATGAGTATCTACATAGTTTTGAAAACTTTTATAAAGGCTTGCCTCATAAGCATTTGCTTTTAAAGGATCCATTTTTATTATACCTTTATTACTTTTACCTTTTACATAAGATGTTATCCTTGAATCTATTTGTTTAGTTAATTCAGAAGTAGATAACATTTTTACATTTTCTTTCATAGCATCAATATAGTTAATTATCCCTCTATCGATTTCCATAATATTCTTAGATACAAATTGATTATACTGTTCTTCAGTATAGCTTGCCATTTTTAAATAAATGAAAGTGCCAAAAACAAGCAAAATTGCAACTGTTAATATTACATGTGAAAATAGAAGTCTTTTCTGTATTCCTGTACTTTTTTTCATATTTCCTCCTAAGTTTATTTTTTTTCTATCCATTAGTAAATTCGACCAATTAAGAAAGACCTTTATTAATTGGTCGAATCTTTTTATATTTCTATATAAACTAACTTCTCCAAAATAAAAAGACATAAAATAAGTATATTCAACTTAATTTATGTCTTTTTTTATTTAAGTATTAATAAACCTTTTATTCAAGATATTTTTCTTAAATTTATTTCCTGTTAAAAAACGCAAAATTATACTTTTGTTAATTATAAAGGCTAAAATCAATGACCCTAAAAGACTTACCCAAAAACATATATTTACTAATATAATTGGTTTCATTGAACTATCATATAATTTATATAAAATACAATATATAATTGGTTCATGAAATAAATAAATTATAAAATTATTTTTATCTAAAACTTTAATAATCTTATTTTTAGTAATCTTAGGTATTTTATTCAAAATCCATAATACTGCAAAATAACAATATCCTATTCCTAATACGGGAACTATTATTCTAACAGAAAGATTTAACATCCTCCATAAGAAATATGGATATGGTACTCTTAGACATTTTCTCATAAAAGTAAATAAACAAAAATGTGTTATAAATAAAATCCAAAATGGATATTTTAACATTTTAAGTTTTTCAATAATTTGATTTTTATATTGTTGAAATAAATATCCCAAATAAAAATATATAATATGAAAACAAGTTCTACTTATCTGATACTGATTTGTTATTTTAGGTGACCAATAATATAAAAATGAAAAAATAATTAGATTTGTAATTATTGGATTGGCATCAATAAGTTTTTCAAACAACCTAAAAACAATAAATATATTAAAAAGCATGACTACATACCATAATCCCCCTGGAATTTGTACTCTTAATATCTGATTAAATATAGCTCCTCCATAAGTAATTCCTGGATAAAGATTTATTCCTAGTTTTAATCTTATAGGTACTAAGTAAACACTTCCTACAAATATATATGGCACTATTAATCTTTTAATTTTATTCCATGCAAATGCCTTAAAATCATTATATTTTTCTAATTCTTTTCTGCAAAAGTAATATACTGCCCCTGATATAAAAAGAAATAAGGGCATATGAAAACTATAAACATATAAAGTTAACCTTCTGAAAAATGAAGACTTTACATGAGTTTCATATACCCACCCCGATGTATATGCGTGCGTTGCATGTGCCAACACTACCAATAATATCCCTATAACCCTTAATATAGTTATATCATCTAGTTTCTTCTTTTCCATGTTCTTATCCCCCAAGTAACTTAACTTTTTTTAATTAAAACTACCTAATTTTACATTATCATAAATAGTATGAATCTTCAAACTGATTTTAAAAATAAAGACTATCTTGATTTAAAAACTTACTTTAAATCAAGATAGTCTTTTACGAAACTTTTTATAGTAAATATTGTGCAAATAAAATAAATGTTAATATAGAATCCAACACTAAGAAAGGTGAAAATATCATTACATACATACTATCCATATCTTCCTTATAAAATAAGTAAGCATATATATAACATATTATACTTATTAATATACTTATACCCATTCCTATAAAACTATAGGACAAAGCCTTAGGTAAATATGCTATAGGGTTTGTATAAACTATTTGATAAATATTCATAGATTTAAAGGCAGCTATTATAAAGGCTAAAATAGTAAATGTAATAACTTTTCCCTTTTTTGAAAGTTTGTCTTGAATAAAACTTAAAACTGTTAATATTAAGACATCTGGTAAAATCCATTTTAATCCTAATATAAAAGTATATGCTATACCATATATAGCTATCTCAATAGTTTCTAATAAAGCTTGTTTTCTTTCTTTATTTTTAGGCCTATTATTTTCTTTTTTAAACTCTTCATTGCTTGATGTAAACCTTAAACTATACTCTCCCTTATCAGGGTCATATTCACTATAAATTACTATATCATCTACTGCCCCCTCAAATGCTACTAATTCTGGTGACCTAGAAATAAAATCCCCTAATACTGGTTGATTATTTTGTATATAGAATTCAAATACATCATTAAAGGTTTTCTTAACGCCGATTCGTCTATCTCCAACAGCTAAAAAGTAAGCCTTATTATCCTTCACTTTATTAAAAACTACTTCTCCTATATTGGATACACCTTTTAATTTTAAAGTACTATATAATTCTTCTTTCTTATCATTTAAATTAAAAGATATCAACTCACTTTTTATACCTTGTTTATTTTGTTTCTCAATTATTAAATATCCTTGATTCAAATCTGTTCCAAAAGTTATATTTTTTAATATCTCTCCACTAAGTTCAACTAAAGTACAGATTTTAACTGGCTTTTGAAAGTTACCATCTTTATACATAACCTTTATTAAGTTTTTTTCCTTATCTCTATAAACTATGCAATATTCGTTCTCCTTTAATTTAATACCTCGCACAAAGTCAGGGTCATTAACTTTAAGAGTATTAATCTTACCCATATTTATATCTTTAACTTCAATTTTATCTTTATAGGCAAATAACATTAATTTTTCATCTAGCCTAGATGTATCTTTCATCATTTTTTCATTATTTTTTGAAAGCACATTAAATTTATCGTCTAAAACAGCACCATTTACTTTTAATCCCTCTAATCTTATACTACTCCACTGAATATAAACCTTATTATCCTTTAAAGTTAAGATATCTAAACTATTTAATATTTCCGTGTCAATATCTAGTTTACATTTTTCTAATATATCTCCCCTATTATTTACTTTTAAAAGTTTAATGCTCTTATCGTTGTTGGCAGCTATAATATAATTTTTTCCTACAGGAACAATTTTAGAATTACTTGTTGCTTTTATTTCTCCTAAAGCTCTACTTTTAGACCATTTTTTAGAAGGCGCTGCTTTATAAAAATTAAAATTAGTAATATAGTTAAATATATTTATTATTAAAAACAAAAATAATATGGTTAATACTAATGATATATTTCTTTTTCTATTTCTCTTTATTTTTTTCATATGGCTATCCTCTCTTAACGTAAGGTCTTTTATATAAATAATTTTATCATTTCTTATAAAGAATTTCTATTTATTTTTATAATTTTCTGTAAATTTTGAAAATAATTTTATATTTTTTATACTTGCAATAAGCCATCCTTATACTTTTATTATACCTCTTGATACAAAATTTTTATAGTCTTTAATTTATTAGTATTTATGTATATAATTTACTTGTATTTGTTAATAAAAAACTAGGGGGTCTGCTTGTGAACATTAAAGGCTTTTCTACACTTAAAGAAACTAAAAATTATTTTTTTAATCATAATATATCTTTATCCCACGTAAAATATACAAAAAATTTTTATTTTTTACCCATGGCACTAGGCACTCATTTAGGCGACTTTTCTGATTCTCATTCTAATATGTATAAGGAAACTCTAACTTATGGACTTATACATGGAATAAATTTTATAGATACTGCCATTAACTATAGAGGTATGCGTTCTGAAAAGGACATAGGTGAAATACTAGTCAAACTTATACAACATGAAAAAGCAATTAAACGTGAAGAAATAGTGATTTCTACAAAGGGAGGTCAAATATATGGTGATTATACCTTAGGAGTTCATCCTATAGATTATCTTAATAATATATTAATACCTAAAAACATTTTAAATAAAGAAGATGTAAATATTATAGATAATCATAGACATACTTTAGAACCGAAGTTTTATAAAAACTGTATAGAATTAAGCAAAAAAAATTTATGTATAGACACTATAGATATTCATTATATTCACAACCCTGAAATATCCAAATATGTTTTAGGTGAAAATGTTTTTTATACAAAATTAGAACCACTTATCTATTTTTATGAACAGGAAGTAAAGAAAGGTACTATATAATTTTATGGTATGGCAACTTGGTATGCATTTATAGATGATATGGACTCTAAGTGGTATATTTCCTTAAATAAAGTAATGGATATTGTAAAAAAAGTAGCTGGTCCTAATCATCATTTTAAGTTTATACAAGTTCCTTATAATAAATTTAACACCTCAGCAAGTACTAAAAAAAATCAATTAATAAAAAATAAACATTATTCTCTCATGGAAGCTGCTCAGCTCTTAGGATTATATGTAACAATTAGTGCCCCGCTAAATCAATGTAAAAATTTAAATTCTACTGCTTCTCCTAAGAAACTTTTAAATTATGTTATAAGTAACAAAAATATATATGCGTCAATGATTGGAAGTAAATCAATTGATCATTTAAAAGAAAATTTAAAAACTATCTTAGAAACTTAATCTTCTACTTATACTGTTTTTATATTAAAATAAATCAAATTTTATATAAAATAATAGCATCAATTAAAATATAAAATCATTAATTGATGCTACCTTATATAAAAAATTAATTAATTTCAATATTTATATGCTCCATTCTTTTTAAGTCTTTATTATCAAAAGTCAATTCAAATATATCTGCATCTTCTTTAGTAACTGTATAATTGTTACTTTTATCAAAATAGCTTAATATTCCTTTAAGTGTTTCACTATGAGTAGATATAATTACATTTTCATCTACTGATTCTTCTAACACTTTATTTATAGCCTCAACACTTCTTTTTTGAGTTTCCTTTAAAACCTCATCTTGATTTTCTGATACTTCTCTTTCATTAAAATCATTAACTAATTCTAACTTTACACCTTTATCCTCTGCTATTTCATTAACTGTTTCTACACTTCTTAAATATGGACTTGAAATTATTCTAGATACTTCGCAATTTTTAAATCTATTAGCTATTCTTTTAGCTTGTTCTTCACCTTTTTTAGATAGTTTTTTTATAACATTATTTTTTGAAGCATTTACCTCACCATGTTTAACAAAGTATATTTTTGTACACATTCAAATCCCACCTTTATAAATTTAATTTTTATTCTTCGAAACTTTTTAATACCCTTTGTTACTTAGTATATTTTTTAACACACAATTTGTGAAAAAAAGATTAAATCAAGTTTTCTTGCATTTCAAAAACATTGCAATTATTCTTTAATATTTAATCATTGGTTTTATATCAAGACTTTATCTGTGTATTTCAATTCTAAATAAATATTTTTTTAATCTTTATTGACTTAAATCTTTCAATTGTCTTTCTTGATATTATATTAACATATCATTGATAATAATTCAAAGATAAAAGTTCGTCATTTTTTTAACATTATCTATATTTTGTCCTATTTTTATTAATATTATTAAAATATTAACATAAAAAATATTAAAACTCTCATTATATAACTATATTTTATATAAAAGTATAGAAATTATACGTAAAACATCAAGAAGAACTTCATAGTTATTTGTTAAAATTATATCTATTATTATATATTAAAATTATTTTACTAAAAAAATAGTAGTGTTATTTAGATAAAAACACTACTATTTTTTAACCTATTTTATAAATTTAATAAGAAACATATATTATAAAAACTTTTACAGAAACCAAGTAAAGTTAATACTTGAGCCTTTTCACAAAAACTGCCTTTTTTAAATAATTCTTCGCAATCCCTCTTTAATGTTGAATATTTTGAAAGCAAATGAATATTATCTTTAAAATAATTATCAACATATTTCCTCAAATTATCATTTTTATTATACCAATAATCATAGGGATTCATCTCTCTCATGTTATTTTTACCAAGTATCATTTCATAAGACTTATTAAGTATCTTTATATAGGTATTAGAAAATCTATTTAACATAATTTTTGAATTTAACTTACTAGGCTTGCAATTCCATTTTTGCCATTTATATTTAGTAGCCTCTGGACAATGTTTTTGAATCATCTTAATAAATAACTTTTCTTGGAATCTATATTTAGGACTTAATCTCATTGCATATTCTACAACTGTTGGATCTGTATATTCTTCATATGTTTCAGTATTATCATGTAAACTTACTGATCCGTTATATACTCCATTAATACCTGCATTAAAAATTACAAATTCTTCCTCATTTGTATATGTGTTTTTTACAATTTTATCAAATTCACTCACCCTATTTAGTAACTTATTCGAATATCCCCATTTACTCAACATAGGCTTTTCGTGGTATGGTTTTCCTAAGTAATCCCCATGCATTATATCTGCTAAATTTCCATTGTGAACTATTCCAAATTTATTTAAATTTACTTTTGACATAGTATTAACTAAATGTGCCGCTCCATTAAATAAAATTTGTCCATTATTTTTACTTATATAATAATCTATATTTTTTAAATAATCCCCATTAGCTAAACTATTAAAAGTATAATTTAAGTTTAGATCGTTACAAATACTTCTACTAATTTTTTCGTCTTGGGAATTAAGCTTGGAAAAATTAATACAATTTATATCTTTATATCCTAACTTATTAGCAGTAAATACTATCATTCTTGAATCCATGCCGCCACTTAAAAAACTTAAATGATCTAATCCATATTCTTTATCCTTTTTAAAAGATAGATTTACTGTATCCGAAAATCTCTCATATAATTCATCGATGGCCTTATCCATTGAAACATCTAATATATCTTCATTATTATATTCGAAATATCTTACACTATTTAATTTATTTTTATTACATTCAAGATAACAACCTGGATTAATTTTTTTAACACCATCTACCATTGTATAATCCATAAGCATATATCCAAAAGTTAACATAAAATAAGCCCCTTCTTCTGAAATAGAACTATTATATCCTAACTCTTTTTTGAATCTTACAATATCTAATATATTAGTAGATACTATAAAATCATCATTTTTTTTATCGAAAAAATAATATACAAACTTATTTCCTAACTGATTTGTAAATGTATAAATTTTATCATTAAACGCATCATATACAACTCCGCTAAAATTTCCTCTTAATTCTTTTACAAAATTTATACCATGTTTTTTGAACATACAATGAATTAAAGATTCTATATTAAAACATCCATATTTCTTTTTTAAATCTGTAAGATTTAAAATAACTCCATCTATGCAATAAAACATATTGTCTTTGACTGAAAATAACTTATCCTCTTTAAATTTACCATTAAAATTTCTTATAGCAGTTAAATTTTTTAATGCTAGATAATTTGTTGATAATTCTAAGTCTTTTTCTGATTTTATAATAGTGTATCCCATCCATTTCCTCCATCCATAAATAAACACCTTAATTATATATAAACATTTCGTAAATTAATAAACATATTATACACTACTACTTTTTTAAATTATTTAAAATTAGGTAACAATTTTATTACATATAAATTACATATAAATTACTTCTATTCATCAAAATACATTATTTTGTATATAACTTATCTTTATATAACTTGCTAAATTAATAAAACAAATAGCATATAAATTTTTTAAATATAAAACGCTATGAAATGTAAGTTTATTACTTAACTTCATAGCGCTTATTTGATTACTAGTTATTATTTCCAATAAAATATTTTTTAATCACTTTTCTTATATTAACCCTATATTTTTTCTTTTTCTAATATCCTAGTATCTTTACTGATTTGTTAGTTACATCTAATTCAATTTCTGCTCCTATAGGCATAGTTAACATAGGATGAGTATGACAGCAATCAAAATCTGCAAGTAAAGGAATATTAGTATCCCCTAAAACTTCTAATAAAATTTCATATGGTTTTCTTCCTGTTTCATTATCATTAAATAACTCATGTTTTCCAAGTATTATCCCAGAAATTTTATCAAAAATCCCATTAACCTTAAGTAATGAGAAACTTCTTTCAATAGTTGCTGCATCTTTCATAGTATCTTCAATAAATAATATATCTCCCTCTTTTATTTCTGGCATATAAGGACTACCCCATATACCTTGAATAGTATCTAAGTTTCCACCTATTACTCTTCCTTTTGCTTTTCCATCAATAACTGAAATCCATTTATTTGAAACTTTCTTTTTTTCTTTAACTTTTTCTTCCCAATTAATAAATTCATCTGTCCAATAATCAGGCGTTTTAAATTTAATAGGGAACTTATTTTCATCTATTAATACATCTTTAAAATACTCATAAGTATAGTTTACAAAAGGTTCAAATTCACCAAAAGAAGGAATTAATGCTGGTCCATAAAAGGTACTAATTCCTGTTTTAGCATATATTGATAGTAAAATTGCAGTAACATCTGAATATCCTATGAATATCTTAGGATCTTTTTTTATAGCCTCATAATCTATATATGGAAGAATTGAATTAGAATTCATTCCTCCTACAGAAGACATTATACATTTAACCTCTGGATTTCTTATTAACGCATTTAACTCTTCTGCTCTTTCTTTTATACTACCTGATCTGTAATAATCATATTTTCCTGTTAAGTTTCCTTCTAAAATTTTAAAACCTTTACCTTCCAAAAATTCTTTTGCTCGTTTAAATCTTTTTGGTGCTGTACTTGTCATTGGAGATGATGGTGAATATATTCCTATAACATCTCCCTTTTTTAACTTTTCAGTATACACTATTATCCCTCCATGTAATAAATTTTAAGAAAAAGAAGTTACTTTTTGAGCAACTCCTTTATAAATATATTATTTTAACATCTTATCATAACAATAAAATGGTGTTTCCTTACTTGGAAAATTGACTTCTCCAATAAAATTGTATGAAAACTTTTTAAATAAATTATTCATTTTAACATTTAATGAATTAGTATCAGTTTTTATATAATAGATATTTTGCTGTTTTCCTAAGTTTTCTGCAAAATTCATTAATTTTGTTCCTATTCCTTTTCTTCTGTAATTAATTGCAACTGCCATTCTATGTATTACTATAGCTTCTTTATTACTTGACCAAATTAATTCCTTATATTCCGGAGTTTGTTCTTTATTTATACATATAAATCCCGCAATATTTTCATCAATTTCTTCTACATACAATTCTTTTTTCTTTATATCTTTAATAAAGTCATTTTTTTTAGGATAATTTTCATCCCACTGATAATTATTATAGGAATGCATGTCTTTTAAGGTGTCATCTATAATATTCATAATACTACTTATATCGGAAAGCTCAGCTTGTCTTATCATTATCTCCTCCATATATTTCATATACTTAAAATTATAATTTAAACTATTCTACCATACAAACCCTAAAATTTTAAGCATTATATAACATATATTTAAATAAATCTATGTTATATAAAAATATAGCATAGATATTTCTTCCTAAAATATCTATGCTATACACATGCAACTATACTTAATCTTTCTTAATTTGGATTTATATTATTAACCCTAACACTAACTTATGTGATCGCTTTGGAATCCTTGTCTTTTTATAGAATGTTTTTTAGCCGTTCTATTATGATTTTTTCCTTCTTCACTAGTAATTGGAGTTTGATAATTACACTTTTCCATTCTTGCTTTTTTATTATCAGGTTGACTATCTTTTGGCATCCTAAACGCTCCTTTCTATTTTTAGTTATTATCTATTTTAACCTATTTTAAAAATTTTATTATAGTATTTATAAAGGATTCTTTTTTTCAAAAGTTCAAATAAGAACTACAAATCAAACATAACATTCTGTATATTCTAATTGCATTAAATATTTTTTATAATTCCAACTTTTTCTTCAATTACCTATAAGATTCATTATACTTTTTTAATCTAACTTGCTATAATAAATTTGTAAACAAGATATTAATATTTTTAACTAAAAGTTAATATTCTTAATTAAATATTAATAAATGTAAAGGTAGGGTGATTATATTATGAAAAAAACTGCATTTTTATTAGCATTAAGCGCTTTATTAGTTTTTGCTCCTTTAGCAACTGCTTATAGTTACGATAGAGACATTACTATTCCAACATCTCAAACTGCTGTAGTTGATGGTAAAATTAAATCTAAAATAAATATTCAATCTGAAACTTCTACGGTAAATCCATGGATGTATGTAGATATAAAATTAGATGAAACTAAATCAGATCATGGAAAATTTAACTATGCAGAATTAGCTTTAAGAAAAGCTTTCGGATTTTTCACTGACCATAAATATTCTCTAAAAGATGGTGACTTTTACATTATTTTAAACAACGGTTTTGTCATTAATAAACAAAATTATAAAGATAAAAAAGTTACAGATATGGCAATACAAGAACTTTTAAAAACTGATTTTTACAGAGGAGATACTCTATTTAAACTAGCATTCCTTTATCACGATAATGCTGTTCAAAGAACAACTTATTGGAAACTTATCGATGCTATAGATCTTCCTGCTGGTTCTACCCATACTCTAACTAAAAAATATACATCTGGCATTACTAAAAATGAAGAATTAAAAATGGGCCAAACTTTAGGATTAAAACTTGTAAGTGAAGTTAGTGGAAGTGTTGGTGGAGAATGTAGTTTCGCATCAGGTAAAATTATGGCTAGTTTAACAGGTGAATTAAATAAAACTACTTCTAAATCATTTACCAATAATCAAGAAATAAAATCTACTTTTGAAAGCAATACAAACATATCTTATCAAGCTAGTAATATCGATAAAGTTATTTTAAGATATCAATTAGTAGATAATTATAAAATAGATCCTACTACATTTAAAAATGCTACTAATGATCTTCAAGATAAAATAAATTTAGGTGGTTCTAAATTAGTAAAAATAGTTCCAAGTGCAGGGGAAGAGGGAGTAGATGTTCCTATAGACCAAATCTTCGATGTAACTATAAATAAATAGTAGTTTTCCTAAATTTTCATAGATAAAATTATTCCTTTCACAAAAGACAATATCATTTATAATTATGATATTGTCTTTTGCTATATTTAATTAAATAAAAAAATCAACCTATCCACATTACATGAACAGGTTGATTTTTTTAAACTATTTCTTCTTGCATATCCTTAAATATTTCTTTTATTAATTCTCTATCTTCTTTCTTATAATGTGAAAGACTAATAGTTCTACGTCTATGATTCTTTAATTTAATTTCTATTATATTGTCATATTCCGGTATATATATTTTAGAAATCTCATTTAATTTTATTTTATTAGAATTCATAAAAAAGTCATCTAAAAAAATTATTTTATCTTTTTTTATAGTTAAGTTAGGTTTTTTATATTTTTTAGTTATAAATGCATATATTTGTGCAATAGCAAATATCATCCCACTTGAAAAGAATATTACATAAAGGATAGCAGTCAAATTATTTCTTGTCGGCAATTTTCTTAAAAACACCATAGTAACCAAGCAAATTACGGTAATTGCATTGAAAATTATTCTTGAATTTTTATACTTAAAAATCAATTCTCTGTTATCACCCATATTAACCACTCCTTTGAAATAAATTTTTATAATTATACACCAAGTTTCTTTTAATGGGAAATTTACTTTAAGGGTAAAATCTCCGTATTTTTAACATATATTTAACATTACCTTAATAATACTATTATTTTCTTATGTTTTTTGAAGTTTGAAGAAAAATTAAATAGACCTACCTTATAGATAAGTCTATTTAGTATATCTCATTAGGTTTTTTATCTTCAATTTTACATGGTATGGTAGATTTTGTACTAATGCTCTTTCTAATAAAAACTTATTCTTTATACCATATTTTAAAAGATAATTTTCTATTAACTCAACCTTAGTCTGTCGATTTTTTAGCAACTGATATATAATATACCAATCTTCTAGAGAAGTCAATGGAATTTCTATATTTTTTAAATATTTTTTTAATGTTATAGATTTTTGATCAAATTTATATTCATAACTGCCACACTCATGATTTATAATAAATCCCGCCATAAAATCAATATCTATATCATTAATTTTATATTCATAAAAATATCTCGTAGAATACGATTTATCATCTTCTCCACTAACTTTTGTTCCTAACCTACTTAAAATTCTATCTGCCTTTTTTACATCTTTTATAGAAATTATTAAATCTATATCATGTGGATCATCTATTAATCCATAAAAATTTAAAACTAAAGAAGCTCCTACCCCCCATAAAATTTTTTCTTCGTTGAATTGTTTCCCTATTTCCATTAAAGTATTAAGCATATCTTTATATCCTCTCTCGTTATATAACAATCCCCTAATTTTTAAACATTATTATAGCATAAATTTTATATATTTTTTAATTATAATTATAAAATAATTTTATACATTTTTAATATTATAAAATTCATTATTCTAAAAAGACTACCCTAATTTCTAGGATAGTCTTGTGTGCGTCTATTTTTTAGCTCTACCTTGAATATATGCATATTTTAATTCCATTGATCCAAACAATGGGGTCATAAGATTTTTAACACATTTATTAGTAAATGTTCTTCCTTTTCTATACACCATAGGCATTATTACAGCTTGATCAGTTAATAACATTTTTTCTGCCTTTTTATAATTTTTTATTCTTTCATTACTATCTATAGATATTTTTGCCTTTTTAACGATTTGATCATACTCTTTATTTTTCCAAAAAGTAGGCATTATATCTGCATCACTTTTATATATATCAAACATATTACTTGGATCATTATATTCACTTGTCCAGAACATTGTAGCTATATCATATCTTCCTGCATAAATATTATCTAAAAATACTGGCCATTCAACCAATTGAGGTTGAACATTTATTCCTAAACCTTTTTTATAATTTTCTTGGAAGAAATCTCCCAATTCTTTATTTCCTTGATCTGTTCCCCCACACAAGAAATTAACATTAAGTTTACTAGGATCTTCTTTTATTCCTAACTCCTTAAGCCCTTTAGCTAATAAAGCCTTTGCATCTCCTTCTTTTGCAATATCTTTTACAGGTTCTTCTTTTGATGCCTCTCTAAAACTTTTATCTTCTATAGTTATAGATTTAGGTATCCAAGCATATGCTGGATCATCTCCTGCATAGACGGTTTTAGCTAATCCTTCTCTATCCAATGCTAATGAAAATGCCTTTCTTACATTTGCATTACTAAACAACTTAGATTTTTCATTTAAAATTGAAAATTGAGTTGTTGGTATATTTAAATTTAGTTCACCAAATTTTTTAGAATCTCTTAATTTTTTTATCCAATTGTCATCATTAACGCCTAATACATCTACACTTCCATTAAATAAAGATAGATTTTGAGATATTGTTTCTTTTATTATTTTAAAACTAACTTTTTGTAGATTAACTTTATCTTTGTCCCAATATTGATCATTTTTTTCTAATACTATTTCATTATTATGTACCCATTTTGTAGCTTTAAACGGACCGTTGTATACCATAGTATTTACTTCTGATCCTATTTTTTCTGGATCTTTTTCTACTATATCTTTTCTTTGAGGAAACATTGCTTTATAATATGTCAAATTCAAAAAATATGGACAAGGTTCTGAAAGAGTGATTTCTAAAGTTTTATCATCTATTGCTTTTACTCCTAACTTATCTTCTGAAACTTTTCCTCCATTAAACTTTTGAGCATTTTTTATTACATATAATAAATATGCTATAGGAGATGCTGTCTTAGGATTTAAATTTCTCTTTATACTATATTCATAGTCTTTAGCTGTTACTTTCTTACCATCACTCCAATTAAAATCTCTTAATTTAAATTTCCAAACTGTTTTATCATCATTTGATGTCCAACTTTCTGCACCAGCTGGTTTTACTATATCCTTACCATTTTCATCTTGTTCTAATCTTGTTAATCCCTCAAATACCTCTGTAGCTATTTGAGTACAATATGCATCTCCTGTTTTTGCAGGATCTAAACTTTTAGGTTCATTTAAAGTTAAATTCATACATTGTTCTTTATCCATTACAATTTTATTATTACTTCCATTACTAGAAGCCTTGCTAGTACAACCTATAAAAGACGTTGTTATAAGTCCGCTTAATATTAATGATAATATTTTTTTATTCATAGTTTTTCCCCTTTTCCCTAAAGTTATATATAAATATTCCCTATGAAATTATATTATTATGACTAATACATGTAAATATATATTCAAACTATCAATAGTTCAACGGTTTTCTATTTATTTTTACTTAATATATCCCATTTTACTTATTTTGTAATATAATATGTAACTTATTTATATTTCTTTATACTTTATTAATGAAATTTGATAATTTTCAACATTTTTTCATTTTTAAATATATAAATTTATAAAAATAAATGCTATAATTATAATATGAATATCAACTTTTCAGAATAAAAAATCTATTTTAGGAGGTAATGTTCATGACCTATATAAAAATTCTTAAAAATTACCTTAAAAAAAATCATATCAGTATTGCTCTTATACTATTTATTTTAGGAATTACTCTAAGCACTATTATTCCAGCTGCTTTAATATTAACTATTTCAACTTTACCTTTTATAAAAAATCAATAGGAAAATAATTTTAAAGGAAATAATTGAAATTTCAAATAGAATTTCTAAGACTAAATAACTTCTTTAATACACTTTTAAATTTATAGAATTTTATAACTATTCTTTTTAAATAAACTATATTATAATAAATATATTGTTTCTATTACACAAAATAAGATTGGAGTACATTATATGAATAACAATGACAACTTAAATAAAAAAAATTTAATTGCTTTTTTAGGTGCTATAATAATAACTTTATTCTTAGGACTTATGATTTTAGGAATAAAAAAGTTGCTTTTTTAGATAATTTATTAATTTTAAATAGGAAATTAGTATAATTATCTTCCATTATAGTAATTTCCTATTTAATAATATATTTTATTTTTCACTCCTATATTTCCTTATATAATCTTGAAAATTCCAAGTATCTAGAAATTTATTTGCTTTATTATATCCTTCATTAAATAATTCTTGTTTATCTTTTTTACTAATTTTGAATTGTGCGGTTTTTATTCCTAATGTAGATATGTTTATTGTTCTTATTTTATCTCTCTCATTAAAAAATCTATCATCGTAACATTCTAGAAGAGTATCTATTATATCGGATATATAACATGAAAAACTATTTTTTCTTTTACATAAAATTTTATTTTTTTCAGTTTCATTTAACTTAAATCCAATAGTAGGCCATCTTGGTATTCCGTCAACATCAAATATCCATATAGGATAATTACTAGTAATACCACCATCTACAATATACGAATTTTTATCTTTATATTTTAATTTTGTAGGACAAAAAAGAAATGGTATACTCATACTCATTATAACAGCCTTAGATATTTCTAATTCCATGGGATCTATACCATATTCTTTAATATCATCTGGTAAAATTAGAAGTTTTTTATTTGTTACATCTGAAGCTATTACTTTTAACCTTGATTCACCATTTATACTAATGTCTTTAAACTTAGTTTTCCCCTTTTTTTTATACAATTCTTTTAAATATTTTTCTGGATAGTCTGTTTTAAAAATTCCTTTATTTATTAATAAACTTAGTATATTTCCCATACCTGGTATTTTCCTAATTGGTTCCTTTATTTTAAATTTAGAAAAATCTATATTATACAGTATATCTTCTAATTCATTTGAAGTATATCCAACTGCTATTAGAGATGCTATAATTGCTCCGGCCGACGTTCCCGCAACTCTTTGCCATCTTATTCCTCCTTTTTCCAACCTACAAACTGCACCTACTAATCCTATAGCCTTTACTCCTCCTCCTTGGAATACAGCATCTGCTTTCATCATAACTGGCCCCTTAAAAAGTGTTACTGTATTATATATATGACTTTCTTAATTTTATTGCTATCTTTTTATATCCCCTTATAAACTTACTCAATCACTTAAACTTATTTTTTTCTAAAACATTTGTAACTCTCATATTAATAAAAAAATAATGTACCATAACTTTTTATTATAAAAATAGTAAAAACACTACAAATTTTAGTAACAAACATTAAAATTCATAGTGTTTTTATATAAATTATATTTTACCTATACCCCATATTTTTATATGTTTTTAAAAACCTTGTTTCTTTATTTCTTTCCCACTTTCATTAATCCCTGGCTTTTCTATAGTTGTGTCTAATCTATTTTTTGCCCATTGATTTTGAGTTTTTGCACCATTGTGTAAATAATTTTCTTTTGTCCATTCCCTTTTGTCTTTCTTTTTCATAAAGTACACCTCCATTAATTAAATTTTTCATTAATAGTATTGGTACTTTTATTTAAAATTATTTATTTGTACTGTTATTCATTATTTTTTCTAGTTTTCATATTTACATTTTTAAATTGTTTCATCTGATCATTATCCTTAATAGATTTTTTTTGTGATGAATTATTAAATTTAACTAACTGTCCTTTTGATTTTATCATTGATTTTATTGTTCCCGCTCCATTAATGCATCCACCTTCACACATCATACCCTCTATAAAATTACCGCCTAATCTTCCTACTTTAGCCATAGTCATGGCTTTTTTTATTGCATCTTTTCCACTAACTTTTACTGGTTTAAGTTCTATATCTATTTCTTTTTCCTTACAATAACTTTGAATGGCAGCGGTAACACCTCCTGCTTGTGCAAAACCTCTACCATAAATTGTAGCATCTTCTACAACTAAGTCTTTACATTCCTCTATTTTTATATTGAATGCCCCCAATAAAGCTATAGCTTCTTCAAAAGTTAATACATAATCCACAGAATATTTTACATTCTCTCTAGTAATTTCTGCTTTTTTGCTTGTACATGGACCAATAAATACAATAATAGCATTGTTATTTTGTTGCTTGATCATTCTACCTACTGCTACCATTGGGGATACTGTAGTAGAAATATTAGATATTTGATCTGAAAACTTTTTTTCTATATATTCAACAAAACTTGAACAACAAGAAGTAGTCATATATTTATTATCATTTTTCATTCTTTCTGTAAATTCTTTAGATTCATGTACTGTAACAGCATCAGCTCCACATGCTACTTCTATCATATCTTTAAATCCAATCTTTTTTAATGAATCTTTTATCATACCTATTGTTATTTTATTTTCTAACTGTCCAACAATTGAAGGAGCTACTACTGCATATACATCCTTTTTTTTATCAACTAACGCCTGTGTTACTGGTACTATATAGCTTTTATCTGCTATAGCTCCAAAAGGACAAGCAACCATACATGCTCCACAATTTATACAATTTTCTTTATCTATTTTTGCTCTTTTACTTTTACTATCTATCTCTAAAGCCCCTGTTGGACAAGATATTTTACATGGTCTATTAACTTGAACAATTGCATTATATGGACAAACTTTTTTACACATACCACATTCTACACATATATCATGATTAATATAAGCTCTTCCTTGAACTCGTGTTATAGCATTTACTGGACAAACCTCCATGCATTTATGTTGTATACATCCTCTACAGACCTCAGTAACTGTATATTGATGTATAGGACACTTATCACAAGCTGCTGGAAGAACATACATTACGTGATTATATTCATCCATATCTACCAAGTCATCTATAATATTATCATTTGGAACATAACCTGACGCTAATTGAGCTCTTTGCAAAACTACCGCCCTTTCCCTATAAATACAGCATCTATAATTAGCTTTATCACCTTCTATAATATTATAAGGTATTTTTTCTATAGTTTCTTTTGTAAGTTTGTTTTCTTTTGCCAAAGTAGATACCTGTTTTAATGTTAAATATTTAAGTTTTTTTAATTGAGTTTCAAAATCCATAATATTTCCCCCCACAATTTAAATTCTACTTTCTCATAAAGATTTACTTAGAATACTAGCTATTTAATTAATATTATTATCCTTGTTAATATTATAACAAATTTTAGAAAAAATATAATATTATATTAAAAAATAATAATTTTACCTTTCGTATGCTACTTTACAATTTTTTAATAAATATATCAATGAAAAAATAAAGATTTAACATAAACTCTATTATTTTATAACAAAAATGGAGTAAGGTTTATAATATTTTATACCTTACTCCATAAATTTATTATATTATTCTTAAATTCTTATAGCTTTCTTGCAAGCTATGTAAACAAGTACAATCCCAATGAACAACAAACTTATTCTATTTATGAAAAAAAACTGAGGTGAAATTTTATAATAAAAATTATTTATATTAGCTCCTATAGAAAAACAATAACCAAGTTTACCAAGAAATACATAGTCTAACACACAATATAATATTAAAATACAACTGACTATATTTATTTTTTTTATATAAATAATTAAAAATAAACTTAAAGAACATAAAAAAACTAGACTTGGAATAAATCTTAAACTTAGTAATAAATTAGTTTTATCCAAAAAAGATACAGTTCTGTAGTAAATCATTGCCGTAATAAAAGATCCTAATATATATAACAAGGTATGAATTAACCATCTATAAAAAACATTATAATTTATATTTCCTCTATTATAAAAGGTTAATAATTCATATTCTTTATTTTTATAATCACTATAAAATATATAACAAATTATCAATGCTAAAACCAATGGTACTATGTAATCATATAATATATCTACATTAACTATTGAACTACATTTTATTAATTGTAAATATTCAGGCTTAACCGGAGTGAATATAGCCTTATATAATAAAATTACTAAAAATAAAAATGTTATCTTTAATTTTTTTCCTTTAAGATCAAATATCTTAAAATAATTCTTAAATATAGGATTATCAATTTTAAAATTATCTAAATTCATTTAAACTTCTCTCCTTAATATAATTATTAAATTTCTTCTTTGACACCTTCCCTATTTTTTTAATGAAACTTTACTATCTTTCATAATTAATATTTGATCACAAAAGGACTCTACATCTTTAATACAATTAGTTGCTATAAGTATTATTTTATCCTTCCCCTTATGAGAAAAATAATTTTTAAAGTCCAATTTTCCTTGCTCAGTAAGCCCTACCATGGGATTGTCCATAATAATTAATTGTGAGTTACCTATCATAGCTTGTGCAATTCCAAGTTTCCTTTTAAATTCACTAGAATATGTTCCTATAGGATTTTCAATGTTCTCATATAAATTGAACTCTTCTATTAGGTTTTCAATCTTTAATTTTTTCTCCTTACCCCGTACCCCTTTTACATCACAGACATAGGCTAAAAAATCATATCCTGAAATTTCATTATATACATTAAAATTTTGTGGCAAATATCCTATATATTTAGATATAAATTTAAAATCTTTTAAAAGATTTTTGTTATTAAAAATTATTTCCCCACTTAGAGGTTTTTTAAGCCCTACTATAATATTAATCAAAGTAGTTTTTCCTACATCATGGTTACCAACTAATGCAACCACCCCGTTTGTACTCGAAAAAGAAAGATTATCTAAAATTTTTCTTTTTTGATAAACAAAATTTATATTTTTGATAATTAATCTATTTTCCATAACATCTCTCCTCTAAATAAAGATTTACAACTTTTAATTTAAGTTTAAAATACAAAATATATATTTAACTTATAAATAAATGGCTTAATATGCTTATTGAAAATTTTAGTCAACTCATGTTATTTCCATGTAATATTTCGATATTTTTTGTTATCATTATTTTTATATTCTAATTAACTTAAAATTTTTACATATTTTAGATTTACGCGTAACATATTCTATATTATATTTTTTAATTTATAATTTTTTTAACTATTTTAAAATAATTAAAACATATACACTACAAAAATTTTCAAAAAAAATAGTAGTTTTCTTGTACGAAAACTACTATTTTTTATTAACATAGGTTTTTCTTATAACCTACTCTAAATTTTCAATGCCTTCCTTAACTATTTTAGCATCTTCTTCTGATACGGTTAACTCCTCTAAATTTTCTTCTTCATCTTGAACCAACTCAAAATATATTTCATTTGTTTCCATACATACTCTGCTAACTACTATTTTTACTGGATCACCTAGTTTATACATTTTCTTTGTATGTTCGCCTACTAAGCATAAATGAGCATCATCAAAAATGTAATAATCATCATATAAATCTGTTATATGAACTAGACCTTCTATTGTATTTGGTAATTCAACAAACATACCAAAGTTTGTAACAGATGAAATAATTCCTTCAAATTCTTCTCCAATTCTATAGCTCATATATTCCGCTTTCTTTAAATCATCAACTTCTCTTTCAACTTCCATAGCGGCTCTTTCTCTTTCAGAAGATTTTAACGAAGCTTCTTCTACTATAGCTTTTAATCTTACAGCTTTTTTTTCATCTATTTTTCCATTAATGTATTCTTTAATTATTCTATGAATCATTAAATCTGGATATCTTCTAATTGGTGATGTAAAATGACAATAATATCTTGCTGCTAATCCGAAATGTCCTATACATTCAGGAGAATATTTTGCTTTCATCATAGATCTTAACATTAAAGTACTTACAACAACCTCTTCTTTTTTACCCTTTACATCTTCTAATATTTCTTGAAGATGTCTTGGATGTATACTTAGATTTGGTTTTAATACATATCCTAAATTATAAACAAAATCTCTAAAATGAGCTAACTTTTCTTCATTTGGATCCTCATGAATTCTATATACAAAAGGCATTTTAGTCCAGAACATATATTCTGCTATAGTTTCATTGCATATAAGCATAAATTCTTCTATTATTCTATTAGCAATAGCCCTTTCATATGGTTTTACATCTATAGGTTTGCCCATTTCATCTAAAATAATTTTACACTCTTCAAAGTCAAAATCTATAGCGCCTCTACCCATTCTCTTTTTATTAAGAATTTGAAAAAGCTCTCCCATATCTTTAAACATTTCATATAAATAATCATATTTTTTAATAAGGTCTTCATCTTTATCTCTTAAAATTTTGGTTACATCAGTATATGTCATTCTCTCATTTGTTTTTATTACACTTTCAAAAACATCATGTGAAATAACTTTACCCTTATCATCAATTTCCATCATACATGTTAATGCTAATCTATCCACCTTAGGATTTAAACTACACACTCCATTAGATAACTTTTTAGGTAGCATTGGAATTACCCTGTCTATTAAATAAACTGAAGTTCCTCTTTTAAAGGCCTCTTTATCTAATACATTTTTTTCTTTAACATAATGTGAAACATCAGCTATATGAACCCCTAAAAGATAGTTACCATTTTCTAATTTTTGTACTGATACAGCATCGTCAAGATCTTTAGCATCTTCTCCATCTATAGTTACCATAAGAAGGTCTCTAAGGTCACGTCTTCTTTCATATTCACTTTCTGAAATAACATCTTCTATGTTTTCTGCATAAGCCTCAACCTTAGTTGGAAATGCTTCTGGTAGATTGTGTTTTCTTATAACTGTTAGGATATCTATTCCTCTATCGCCTTTATTACCTAATATTTCTATGATTTCTCCTTCTGGACTTCTTCTATTATCCGGCCATTTAGTTATTTCTGCTACAACTATTTGACCATCTTTAGCATCACCTATTTTATCTTTAGGTATAAAAATATCTTGGTGAATTCTTTTATCTTCTGGAACCAAAAATCCAAAATTTCTACTATCTTGAAAAGTACCTATCATTACCTTATTGGCTCTTTTTATTACTTTATATATTTCTCCCTCACATTTTTTACCTACTTTTTCTTCCTTGATAATAGATACTAAAACTTTATCACCATGCATAGCTCCATTTACGCCTGAACTAGGTATAAATACATCCTTTTCTTCACCTTCGCGAATAACAAAGCCAAATCCCTTTGCATTACTTTCAAAACTTCCCATTACAAATCCCATACGTTCTGGAATTCCATAATGTTCTGTGTTATTTTTAATAATCTCTCCATCGTCTTCCATATAACCTAATAACTTTTTAAAATCTGGCATTTCTTTTTTATATATTCCAAATATCTTAGCTAATTCTTTAGCTGTCATAGGTTTGTAAGCCTTTTCTGTCATAAAATTAATTAATATTTTTCTAAGTTCTTTATACAAATAAATTACACTTCCTTTCAAGTCCAAATATTATCTTTCTATTTATATATCATTTATTTTTCACTCTTAACTTACTTTTTACTCAATTTTATTATATTTATGCAGTATTTATGTTTTTCTAAATATCTATAAATTATACCATATTTTATTATATTTTATATTACTTTTATTTTTTATGTGAATATTGTATCTTTTATATTTATTTTACCCTTTATATATAAACCTATTCCATTATGCAATTCCCGTTTTCCTTTTATTTACATATTGATAATAAAAAAATAACGCACTGTTCAGTGCGTTAAATAGTTAATTGTTTGTCGATTATTTTAGGGGTTTTCGACATTTTTTTTATTTTAATAACATTAGGGGATGGGTTGTTATTAATAATAAAAAGGGGGTTGTTTTTTTCTTGCATAATTATTATATGCTATTATCCTCATAATTTCAAGGGTTTTTAGAAAAATACTATTAATTATTTATTTAACTTTAATTTTTCTCTATTTTTTGTTATTGTAATTTTTAACATTTATTATGCAACTTTATTAAATAATTTTAAATTTATATTTTTTTATTTCGACATATAAGTTTAATTTTTCCAGTTTGTTTTTTTAATCTTATTTCAATTTATTCTCTAGAATTTAAATTTTTTAATAAGTTTATTTCTTCATCCGTAAGTTCTCTATATTCACCCTCATTTAATTCCTCATCTAAATCTATAGGTCCAAAACTTTGTCTTTTTAAATATACAACTTTTTTCTCTCTACTTTGGAACATTCTTTTTACCTGATGAAACTTTCCTTCTTGAATAGTAACTAATACATTTGATCCATCTTCCGTAGAATCTAAAATTTCTAATTTCCCTGGCATGCATTTATACCCATCATCCAGTACAATACCTTTTTCGAAGGCATTAATATCCTTTTTATCTACTTCTCTATCTATTTGAGCATAATATACCTTATCTACATGCTTTTTAGGTGAAATCAACTTATGGTTTAACTCTCCATCATTGGTTAATAGTAATAACCCTACAGTATCTTTATCTAATCTTCCTACTGGAAAGGGCTCAAATACTTTATCCTCTTCTTCTAAAAGATCTATTACAGTTTCATCATAATTATCAAATGTGGCAGAAACTACACCATCAGGTTTATTCATCATAAGATATATAAATTCTTTATATACTATTTTTTCTTCTCCTACTATTATTTCATCCTTATAAGGATCAACCTTAATAGCACTATCTTTAACCTTATTTCCGTTTATTAATACCTCTCCCCTTTTCACAAGCCCTTTAACTTCTTTCCTTGTACCATATCCTAAATTAGCAAGCACCTTATCTAATCGTTCCATATATTTCAATTCTCCTCTTAATTTTCTATTATGTTTATTATTATAATAAAAATTCGTTTGTAATCTTAATATTCTAATTAATATTATCTATTTGTTTTTCAACTTCAAATTTGCATATTGTAAATTTTTCATAATCTATATCTTTTTTTGCACTTTTAGCTAAAACTAATAGGTCATATATACCTTCTTTAAATGGAGTAAAAGTATAAAAACTTTTTGCACCATACCCCTGAACCATTTTCCATTCCTGATCTTTTAATAAATAAAATTCGTATATAACACTTTTCCCCCCTTGTACATTTATATTAAATGTAACATCTTTATTACATACAATTTTATTTTCATTACAATTTACTGTTATATCAGTTATATCACTTGTTTCTTTAACCTCAAACTTATAATCCTTTTTACTATCAAATTCTTTTTCACTATCCCTATGCTTTGAGTAAAATTCAATCCTATATTCTCCAATAATTCTAGGCCTAAAAACAAAAGATTTAATAGAATCATAAGCCTTTTCTTCTATAAATATATTATTTATGTACAATTTATATTTTATAAGAGTATTTTGGGCATTTTCTATAACCAATGCCAACATTATTTCCTCATCTACAACATGATTTTCATTAGGTGATGTTAATATATATTTTATTTTGCTTTTCTCTATATTTTGATTTAGTATTTCCTTTGAATTATTCGCTATAGTATTTATGTGTAGTTCCTCCCTTTGTTTAACTCCCTTTTCATTATATAAATCTACACCTATTTCCATATTAGAATTTTCTTCTATATATTCATCCACCTCTATATTTTTACATATATCTAAATCTTTTTTATAACTATATTCTTCTCTTTCTAAATAGTCAAAAGGCTTAGACCCATTCACCTTTTTACCTTGTACCATAATAATATAATTTCCTTCTTTTTGGGGTTTCCATGAAATGTAATTTTCTTTTCCAAAATCTTTAATAACCTTCCACATTCCATTTCTACCCTCTAAAAATTTATATAATAATTCTTCTCTTAATAATGTTTCAACAAAAATGCCAATAGTTTTTTGATCATTATTAGTTTTATTATCCTCAAAATTAATTAATAACTCATTCATAATTATTGGCCTCCTACCACAAAATTATATACCATTCACTTACCCTATTATTATACTATAATTACATAATTTGGTATATACCTTTTTATGGTTTTTCCGTTTTTTATGAATATTTATTAATCAAGAAGCATAAATTTTTATACAACTTTTCATCATCTTCAGAAGTTCTTTTTTTAGGATTGTTAAATCTACCTCCTCCTCTTCTTATTTTTGCACTTATATGTCTTTGCATAAGCATACTATCTATATTATCAAGATTGTATATGGTACCTTTAGGATGTATAGCACCACACCCCTTTCCTAAAACCATGGCTGCAACACCATAATCTTGACTTATTACTATATCCCCTTTCTTAGCTTCATTTGCTATTTTCATATCTACCATTTGAGAACCTGCATCTACAATTTTCACTTCTCCATAATTTACAGTAACAATACTGCTTAAGCAACAATAGAAAACTAACTGTATACTATGCTGCTTTGCGGCTTTCTCAATAATTGATTTTGATGGACATGCATCGGCATCTACTAATATTCTAATTTTCATTCACCTCTTTCTATAAGAATACTACTTAAAGTTTATATTCCTTTTATTTAATTATATATTATAATACCCTTTTATTTAAAATAAAATTTAATAAAATAATACTTTAAAAACATATTTTTCATTATTCTTTTAAGCATAAGACATTTTGTAGTAATAATCTTATCGATTAACCTTTTTGTCTTATTAAAAAACAATTATATATAAATAAAAAGGTACTTGTAATTTTTTATCGAATATTATATATATGCTAAATTTTATATATATTCTTTATTTAACTTCGAGGTGAAATTATGAAAAAAATACCTTTAATATATTGGACTATTTTAAATCTATCATTGATTTTCGTTATGTATTTAACTAAATCTAAATATTTATCTAGTTGTTTTATAATGGGTACATTTACTGTATTATTATATAAATATAGTAAGTATAACTCCATATCAACAAATAAAATTAATTCTTTATATTACTTTGTATATTGTAGTACTTTGTTAGAAGCTTTACTTGTATTAGAATTTTTGGATAAGCATTTTCAATTAGCTATATTTAAGTATATTAGTTACTTAGTTATTACTGTATTATTATTTTATGTTATTAAATTATTATATTGTGTTGGCAAAGAATTAGATATGAAAAGATCTAAAAGAAAAGATAAAAAATCTTTTGAAGAAAAACAAAGCATTGTTCCTTCATTTAAAACTACTAAAAAGAAATCTAGATAACTTTTTAGGAACTATCTTTAATATAAGATAGTTCCTTTTTAATCCTTATTAAAATCTTCTAAGTCTCTTATTTACTCTTATAGTATTTTCTATTATATGATTTTTAGCATCAAGTTTTCCTTTTTTTCTTTCTTCTTTTCTCTTTTGAATGTCCTTAAATGTTTTTTCTGCTAAAGCAGTCCATTTTCCCAAGACCATCCCTCTTTTTACTAATTAATATAATAGAGCTTTATTTTTTAGATTTCTTTATAAAACATATATCAAATAATTTATCTTATATTAAAATTTTATGTAATTATATTTTTAATAATTACTATTTTTAAAATATTTTTTTACATAAAAAAATAAGGCATTCAAAAGTCCTAGAACCATTGATATACCTCATTTATACCCTACGTTTTTGTATAATGCCCTTGGTGCACCCAGTAGGATTTGAACCTACGGCCTCCAGATTCGAAGTCTGTAACTCTATCCAACTGAGCTATGGGTGCTACTTTGTAAAATAATTCAATTATTATTTTACAAAAAAATGGAGCGGGTGAAGAGAATCGAACTCTCACAGCCAGCTTGGAAGGCTGGAACTCTACCATTGAGCTACACCCGCATATTTTAAAAACTATTCAATTGAAATGGAGCGGGAAACGGGGCTCAAACCCGCGACCTCCACCTTGGCAAGGTGGCGCTCTATCAGCTGAGCTATTCCCGCATTTTGGTGCAGATGAAGGGAGTCGAACCCCCACGCCTAAGGCGCTAGATCCTAAGTCTAGTGCGTCTGCCAATTCCGCCACATCTGCATATTTTTGGCATTTCTTAAATTGGTGATCCACCGGGGAATCGAACCCCGGACACCATGATTAAAAGTCATGTGCTCTACCGACTGAGCTAGTGGATCATATGGCTGGGATAGCAGGATTTGAACCTACGAATGTCAGAGTCAAAGTCTGATGCCTTACCGCTTGGCGATATCCCATTAATGTGGGGTGAACGATGGGATTCGAACCCACGACACCCAGAGCCACAATCTGGTGCTCTACCAACTGAACTACGTCCACCACATTTTGGTGCGTCTTAAGGGAGTCGAACCCCTGGCACACGGCTTAGAAGGCCGTTGCTCTATCCTGCTGAGCTAAAGACGCATATTTTGGAGCGGGTGAAGAGAATCGAACTCTCACAGCCAGCTTGGAAGGCTGGAACTCTACCATTGAGCTACACCCGCATAGTGTATTTTTATTTTTTTATATGGTCGGGGTGACAGGGATTGAACCTGCGACCTCATGGTCCCAAACCACGCGCGCTCCCATCTGCGCTACACCCCGATCTGCTGG
>NZ_JAUSWN010000004.1:0-145066 GCF_030815255.1 Hathewaya limosa | reverse complement strand
CCAATGGAACTTAAATAAGATGACTCCTGTTCAATACAGAAATCATCTTATCATATAGTCTTTTTTAAAACGTCCTTGACAAAGGGTACATTTTAATATTAAGTTCTTAAGAGTCTTTTTTTCATTCATTTAATTTAGTTAAAAAAGTTTTTCTATGTATAGGACATATACCATATTTTCTTATAGCACTTACATGCTCCTGTGTCCCATATCCAACATTTTTCTTAAAATTATATTGGTGATATTGTTCACTGTATTCTTTCATTAAAGCATCTCTATATACCTTAGCTATAATTGAGGCACATGCTATACTAGCACTTTTGGCATCGCCTTTTATAACATGTTTATTTTCAATAGCATTCCAATTTTTAATTAAATATCCATCACTTAAAACTAAATCTGGCTTTATTTTTAAGCCTTCAACAGCCTTTATAAAAATTTGATTATTACAAAAACCTATACCTTTACTATCAATTTCCTCATTAGACATTTCTGAAATATTGTAATCTATAGCACATCTTTTTATAATTTCACTTAACTCTTCTCTTTTCTCTTCAACTATTTTTTTAGAATCATTAATATACTCTATAACTAAGTTTAAATCTAAAATAACAGCTGCAGCTACTATAGGTCCTGCTAAAGGTCCTCTACCAACCTCATCTACTCCAGCTATATATCTTACATTAAAGGATTTATCAAAGTCATATAATTTTTGTACCCTATTAAGTTCTTTGATATAGTGATCCTTTAATCTAAAAAGCTTTTTATATGTATCCTGTACACCTTTTCTTTCATCCTGTTTTAATATAGTTAATACTCGATTAAATTCTTCGTCATCACAAAAATCTTTTATATTATTTTCATATTTACTACATAATTCTTTAATTTTCTTTATACTTAATGAATTTATTTGGCTTATATCTAACATAAACTTCTTTCCTTTCTATATTCTATCTAAAGAAATTCCACCAAGTCTACCTGCCCTAAATTCATCTAATAACATAATTGCAACTCTATTATAGTCTATGTTGCCACCATGCATTACACATCCACGTTTTTTAGCTATAAGTTCCATATTTTCAAGTGGTGTTTCACACAATTCTTCTATTTTATATCTTTCTTTTAGATTTTTAGGATAATGTTCCTGAAGAGTTTCTATTAATTTTAATGCTAATTCTTCAATATCCATAATTTCATCTTTAATTGCTCCAGTAAAAGCTAAATTTAATGCAACTTGTTCATCTTCAAATTTAGGCCATAATACTCCTGGAGTATCTAATAATTCTATACCCATTTTAGTTTTAATCCATTGATTACTCTTAGTAACCCCTGGTTTATCACCTGTTTTTGCCGTTTTGTTATTTGCCATCTTATTTATAAAAGAAGATTTTCCTACATTAGGTATACCAACTACCATTACTCTTATCACTATATTCTTAAGACCTTTTGAACGTAATCTTTCTAATTTTTGTTCTAATAATAAATTAAGCATTGGTTTAATCTCTCTTAATCCCTTACCAGATAAACTATTTGTTTTTATAACCTTTACGTTTTCCTTACTTAGGCTCTTTATCCATTTATCAGTAATGGCTTCTTCACTTAAATCACTTTTATTTAATAAAATAAGTCTAGGCTTATTTTGACATATATTATCTATATCAGGATTTGCACTAGATTTTATTATTCTTGCATCTCTTATTTCTACTACTGCATCTACTAACTTTAAATTTTCAGTTATAGCCCTTCTTGTTTTAGCCATATGACCAGGATACCAGTTAATTTGCATAAACTTATACTCCTTTATTTCAATTTATAATATATAATTTTTAATATAAAAAAAGGGACTTTAACAGTCCCAATTTATTATAATCTTTCTTTAACTTTTGCAGCCTTACCAACTCTATCTCTAAGGTAGAATAATTTAGCTCTTCTTACTTTACCTCTTCTTGTAACTTCGATTTTTTCGATTACAGGAGAATTCGTTGGGAATGTTTTTTCAACTCCACAGTTATAAGCTACTCTTCTTACAGTGAAAGTTTCTCTAACCCCACCATTTTGTCTCTTAAGAACTGTACCTTCGAAAATTTGGATTCTTTCCTTATTTCCTTCTTTGATTTTGATGTGAACTTTTACAGTATCACCTACACAAAATTCTGGTAGATCATTTCTTAATTGTTCAGCTTCGATTGATTTTATTATTTCTAACATATGTACACCCTCCTTATATATATTTAGACGTTCATAATCGCATTCTGCAACAGAGGACCGCCCGGTATGCACGATTATGATTTTATCACACTATTATTTGCTAATCAAGTATTTTCATTAAATTTTTTTAGAAGTTTTTTATCTTCACCGGAAAGTTCATACTTAAAATATAAATCTTTTCTATACTTTTTAGTGATTTTTAAAGCTTGAACCTTTCTCCATTTTCTTATATTTTCATGATGTCCAGAAAGAAGTATGTCCGGTACCTTTTCTCCTTCAAAGACTTCTGGTCTAGTATATTGAGGATATTCAAGCAATCCATTATAGAAAGATTCATCTTCATAACTTTCAGATGTAGAAAGCACACCAGGAATAAGACGACATATACTATCAACAATAGGAACACATGCTGCCTCTCCTCCTGTTAAAATAAAATCTCCTAAAGAAATTTCTTCATCTATGTATTTTCTTATTCTCTCATCTATTCCTTCATAATGTCCACATAAAAATATAAGTTGATCACTTTGAGCTAATTCCTTTGCTTTTTCATGATTAAATTTATTTCCTCTAGGTCCTAAAAAAATAACTTTCCCTTGGTTACTTTCTTTGACTTTTCTTATACAATCTACAATAGGTTGTGGAGTCATGAGCATACCTGCTCCCCCACCATAGGGATAATCATCAACTTTCCTATGTTTATTTTTAGAAAAATCTCTGATATTATATGTATTAATATATAAAATCCCTTTTTCTCTTCCTCTGTTAATTATACTATGATTAAATACCTCAAAATACTCTGGAAATAAAGTTAAAATATCTATTTTCATTACATCCACTCTTTCACCGGAAGAATAGTTATTTTACTATTTTGTATATCGACTTTTCTAACAACACTTCCTATTGCAGGTATTAAAAGTTCTTTTCCTTCATTTTTAATCCAGTACACATCATTACTGCCTGTTTCAATAACATCAAACATCTTGCCTAAATAAGTTTCTTCTGTATCATAAACTTCACATTGTAGCAAATCTGCAATATAATAATGATCCTCTGGAAGTTTTACAGCATCTTCTCTTCTAATTTTAAGTTGCACATTCTTATATCTTATAGCTTCATCTATAGAATTTATCTTATCAAACTTTAAGATAACTCTATCATTTTGAAGCTTACAACTTTCTATTTTAAATTCTTCATCATTAATTATTACATAATCTAATTTTTTAAACCTTTTTATATCATCAGTTAAAGGAAATACTTTTACTTCACCTTTAATACCATGTGGTTTTGAAATTTGTCCTACAACTAAAAATTCCTTTAGCATTTCTCCACCTCTTTTAAAAAAAATTATAAAATAAGAGTTAGGATCCCCTAACTCTTATGTACTTAAATTATTTCTACAACAACTCTTTTATTTTCTTTTATTGCTGCAGCTTTTACTACAGTTCTTATTGCTTTTGCTATGCGACCTTGTTTACCAATAACTTTTCCCATATCTTCTGGAGATACTTTAAGTTCCAAGATTATTGATTGTTCGCCAGCTACTTCATTTACTTGAACTAAGTCTGGATTATCTACAAGTGATTTGGCTATTACCTCTAATAATTGTTTCATATGAGATACGCCTCCATTTATTATTTGCAGATACCTGCGTTAACAAATAATTTTTTAACTGTGTCTGAAGGTTGAGCACCATTTTGAATCCATTTTGTTGCTTTTTCTTCATCAACTTTAAAAGTCATTGGTTCAGTTGTAGGATTGTAGTATCCGATTTCTTCGATAAATCTACCATCTCTTGGGCATCTTGAATCAGCTACAACAACTCTATAGAAAGGAGCTTTTTTAGCACCCATTCTTTTTAATCTTATTTTAACTGCCATTACATTTCACCTCCTTAAAAATTAAGCTTTATTTAAAAAGGGAGTTTTCCAAAAAGACCTTTTTTGGATTTTTTTTGCATCCCTTTTGCTTTTTTCATCATTTTTCTCATAGTTTCAAAATCTTTAACAAGTTTATTAACCTGTTGAATAGTAGTACCAGATCCATTAGCTATTCTTCTTTTTCTAGATCCTTGAGATAACAGACTAGGATTTTTTCTTTCCTGAACCGTCATAGAGTTTATCATAGACTCTATTTTAGACATTTCTTTTTCACCCTGGCTTAAATCTACTCCCTGTAACTGTTTGGAATTAACCCCTGGTATCATCTCAATTATTTTATTTAATGGTCCTAGCTTTTTCATTTGACCCATCATACTTAAAAAGTCTTCAAAGTCAACATCTTCATTAAGCATTTTATTACCAAGTTGCTTAGCTTCCTCTTCATCTATAGCTTGTTGTGCTTTTTCTATTAAGGATAAAACATCACCCATCCCTAATATTCTTGAGGCCATTCTATCTGGATAAAATATTTCAAGATCAGACATTTTTTCACCAACACCTGCAAACTTAATTGGTTTACCTGTAATTGATTTTATAGAAAGAGCTGCGCCCCCTCTTGTATCGCCATCTAATTTTGTTAAAATTACTCCTGTTACATCTAGTTGTTCATTAAAACTTTCAGCTACATTAACAGCATCCTGTCCTGTCATAGAATCAACTACTAAAAGAATTTCTGATGGTTCTACTTCTTTATTTATATCTTGAAGTTCTCCCATTAATGCCTCATCAATATGAAGTCTTCCAGCTGTATCTATAATAACTACATTATTACCATTTGATTTTGCGTGTTCTAAGGATGCCTTGGCAATATCTACTGGAGACAATTTGTCTCCCATTGTAAATACAGGTATATCTATTTGCTTTCCTACAACCTGTAATTGCTTAATAGCTGCCGGTCTGTATACATCACAAGCTACTAATAAAGGTTTCTTATTCGCTTTTCTAAGATTCAAAGCAAGTTTTCCACACATAGTTGTTTTTCCTGCACCTTGAAGTCCTACAAGCATAATTACGGTTAATCCTTTTGAAGAAAATTCTATTTTACTTTCTTGGCTTCCCATTAAATTAGTAAGCTCATCGTTAACTATTTTTACAACCTGTTGACCAGGTGTTAAACTTTCAAGAACTTCTTCACCCATACACTTATCGGCAACTGTCTTTACAAAACTTTTAACAACTTTATAATTAACATCTGCTTCTAAAAGTGCAAGTTTAACCTCTCTCATAGCCTCTTTTATATCTTTTTCAGTTAACTTTCCTTTTCCCTTAAGCTTTTTAACAGCCTCTTGTAACTTTGAGGATAAACCTTCAAATACCATAGAAACCTCCTAATTTATCTCCTTCAACTCTTTATAAATTTTTTGTACAATATCATTAACCTCTTGATTATCTAAAAAAGTTAATTCTTCTAACAAATCATTTACTTTACTTTTAGTTTGTTCTAAAATATAATTTTTCTTTAAAAGTTGAAGTTTTTCTTCATATTCATATAACAACTTTTCACACCTTTTTATAGTGTCATGTATAGCTTGCCTACTGATGTTACTATTTTCGCCTATCTCGGATAAAGATAAGTCATCATTATAATAATAATCCATCACATTCTTTTGTTTTTCTGTTAATAAATTACCATATATATCAAACAATATAAGTATTTCTGTTCGCTTTTCCATAACATCACCTTAAACACAAAAATAATAATATCAGATTAAAATATATGTGTCAAGTATTTTTCCTTAACACATATATTTTTTTTAAAATAATGCCTCAACAAATGCTTCTGCATTAAATTTTTGTAAGTCTTCCATTCCTTCTCCAACACCAATGTATCTAACTGGTATATTTAAAGATTCTTTGATGGAGATTACTATACCACCTCTTGCAGTACCATCTAATTTAGTCAATATAATTCCATCTATATTACAAACTTCCTTAAACTGCTTAGCTTGTTGTACTGCATTTTGTCCTGTAGTAGAATCTAATACTAAAAGTGTTTCTACATTTTCTGATCCAAATTCCCTATCTATTATTCTATTTATTTTTGCAAGCTCATCCATAAGATTTTTTTTATTATGAAGTCTTCCAGCTGTATCACAAATTACAACTTCTGAATTACGTGCCTTAGCAGCTTGAATACCATCAAAAACTACTGCACCTGGATCAGCCCCTTCTTGATGTTTTACAATATCTACTCCAGCTCTTCCACTCCAAATTTGAAGTTGATCTATTGCTGCTGCTCTAAATGTATCTGCTGCAATAAGTAGAACTTTTTTTCCCTGTTCTTTATAAGAATAAGCTATTTTGCCTATAGAAGTTGTTTTTCCAACTCCATTAACTCCAATTATTAATAACATTTTAGGAAATTTCTCTTCTGTTTCATCGGTATCTTGTAAAATCTCCTTTAATACTTCTTTTAAACAAGGTTTAACTTCAGCAGTATCTTTAATCTTTTTTTCTTTTATTTTTGCTTTTAATTTTTCAATTACTTCTAATGTAGTCTCTACACCAAGATCAGAAGTAATAAGAACTTCTTCTAATTCTTCATACATATCATCATCAATTTTTACAGCTAAATTAAGTACATCTGTTACTTTATCAGCTAAATTATCTCTAGTCTTTGTTAATCCTTCTTTTAGTTTGTCAAAAAATCCTCCAAACATAGGAACACCATCCTTCTAATCATTTTTATGTTTATTTAAATCTACAGAAACTACTTTAGATATTCCTTTCTCTTCCATAGTTATTCCATATAATGCATCACTTACTTCCATAGTTCCTTTTCTATGAGTAATTACTATAAATTGAATTTTATCCGAAAACTTTTTCAAAAAATCTGCATACCTTTTAACATTAGCATCGTCTAAGGCAGCTTCTATTTCATCTAAAATACAAAATGGTGTTGGTTTCATTTTTAAAATTGAAAATAAAAGTGCAATAGCAGATAATCCTTTTTCTCCACCGGACATTAAATTTATATTTTGAAGTTTCTTCCCCGGAGGCTGTACATTTATATCTATTTTACCATCTAATTCATCACCTTCTGATAAAATTAGGGATGCACTTCCACCTTTAAATAATTCTCTAAAAGTTTCATGAAAATATTCATTTAATTTCTCAAAATTTTCTCTAAAAACCTCTTTCATTTTTAAAGTCATCTCTTCAATAACTTTAATTACCTCTTCTCTCGAATTCTCTAAATCAATTTTCTGTTCACTCATAAAGGTATACTTTTCTTTTAGTTCTTTATATTCTTCTATAGCCCCAACATTAACTATGCCTAAAGAACTAATTTTTTCTTTTAATAAAGATATTGTCTTTTTCAAATCAGTATGATCCAAATTTTCTTCTTTATAATCTAAAGCTTCTGCATATGTAATATCATACTCCTCATTAAGCCTATCTATAATACCTTGTTTCTCTGTCTCTAACTTAGTCAAATTTACTACAATTTTATTGACATCTTTTTCAACTTTTTCTTCTTCCATTAAAACTTGCTCAAAATCAGAATTTACCTTTTTTACTTGTTCCTTTAAAGTTATTCTTTCTTGCTCTTTAAGATTAAATCTATCTTCTAAAGAAAAAATTTCTTTATTTAAAGTTTCTAAATCCATTTTAAAGTTTTCTATCTTTTCTTTATATACTTTAATAGCCTCTATATTTTCCTTTTGTTTATGTTCAAATTCTTTTATATTATTCAATTTATCCTGAATAGCTATGTCTAAATTACTTAATAAATTATTTTTATTCTCTACCTTTTCATTTACCTTAGCTAATTCAATTTTATAATTAACTAAAATTTCTTTTTGAGCCTCTATTTTAAAAATAAAATCTTGTAATCCACTTTCTATATTTTGTATTGAAGTATTTAAATCATTTTTTTCTTTATCAAATTCTTCAATTTCTTTTATCAAAAGTTCTTTTTGTCCTTTAAAAAACTTAATTTTAGAAGTTCCATCTGATAAATTTTCTTTTAAAGTCTTAATAGAGTTGTTACATCTTATTTCCTCATCTTTTAGTGAATTTATTTTTTCCTTTAACTTTACAAGATCAATATTTTCTCCATGAATAGTATCCCTTAAATTTAAAGTTTCCTCATCTAAAAAGCTAATATTCTTAGTATGTTGTTCTATAAGCTTTGTTATATCATTTAACTGTTGTTTTATAGTATTAATTTTTTCTTCTGTATCTTTTATTTCCCTTTTTCTACTTATAACATTAGAACTTTTACTATACGTACTTCCCCCTGTAAGAGATCCACCTACATTAAGAACTTCTCCACTTAAAGTAACAATTCTATTACTATAATTTATTCTTTTAGCAATTTTTAAAGCACAATCCATGTTTTCAGCAATAATTACATTACCCAAAACAAATTCTATGGCCTTTTTGAACTTTAAAGGATAATGTATAAGTGAACTTGCTACTCCCATAAATCCATTCATACTTTTTATAGACTCAAATACACTTAAATTCTTGCTTCTAATAATGTTTAAAGGTAAAAATGTCGCTCTCCCTAAATTCTTTTCTTTTAGATACTCTATAAGAATTTTAGCTTCATTCTCATTCTCTGTAATTACATTAGATATAGCTGCACCTAAGGCAATTTCAATAGCTTTTTCATATTTTTCAGGAACATTTATTATTTCACCTAAAACATAAGATTCTTTAACATCTTTAATAAAGTTCTTATTTATATGATCCATTAAATTTTTAACAGCTTTTGTATATCCCTCATGTTGTTTTTCTAAATTTAAAAGCAAATTATACTGTGCCTCTTCTTTGCTTAAATTTATATTTATGCTTTTTTGTTTATTTTCTTCATTTCTAACCTTAGTTCTTAGAATACCAATATTTTTTAGATTTTCTTTTAAAGTATTCTCTAATTGAGATATTTTATTCTTTAAAATTTCACATTGATTTTCTAATTCTAATCTGGTATTATTATTAATTTTTATAATATTAAGGGTATTTTCGAAATTAAATTTTATATCCTCTATTTTTTCTTCTAAAGCCTTTAGTTCCCTTTTAAGATTTTCAACTTCTTGTTGTTTTTTATTTTCGTTTTCATTTAAAACTTTAAGTTTCTGTTTTAATTCACTTGTTTTTAAACTATCTTCTTCTATACTTTTTTGCAGTTTTTCTAAACTTTCATTACCCTTATGTATAGACTCTTCATAAATTAAAAATTCTTTATTTATTTCTTGAATTTCTTTTTCAAGAATTTCTTTTTTTAAAGATAAATTATTTAATTCTTCTTCGTTTCTTTTCTTTTCTTCGGAAAAACTTTCTAAAAAAATATTTAAACTTTTTATCTTTTCTTCTATAAGTTTAATTTGGTTTTGTATATTATTTATTTTTTCTTTAGAATTATAATATTCTTCTCTATTTTCTTTATTAGCAATTTCATATTCTTCTAAAGTTTTATTATATTGTTCTAAAATTTCTTTTAACCTTTGTTTTTTATGTGAATATGTTTTTAGAATCTTTTCTTTACTTATATTATCATTATTTACAAGCTTAATCCTATCATGGATTCTTTCTATGATATCTATAGTTAAAGCTAAATCTTTATTTTTTAATTCTGTAGATAAGGTTAAAAATTCTTTAGCCTTTTCCATCTCTGATTTTAAAGGTTCTAATCTTTCACCATAGGTATTTAATATATCCATAATTCTAATTAAATTTTGTTCCGTACTTTCAAGCTTTCTTTCCGCCTCTTGTTTACGAGTTTTAAATTTAACTATTCCAGCCGCCTCTTCTAAAAGTGATCTTCTTTCCTCTGGTCTACCACTTAATATGGCATCTATCTTGCCTTGTCCAATTATTGAATATCCTTCTTTACCTATACCCGTATCCATAAATAATTCCTGAATATCTTTTAATCTGCATTTAGTATTATTTATAAAGTATTCACTTTCTCCCGAACGATATAGCCTTCTTGTAATTTTTACATCAGAATATTCAACATTTAAATCATGATCATCATTGTTTAAAACAAGAGAAACTTGAGATAATCCAACAGGTTTTCTAAATTCTGTACCTGCAAAAATTACATCTTCCATTTTTGCCCCTCTTAAACTCTTTACACTTTGTTCCCCCAAAACCCATCTTACAGCATCGGAAACATTACTCTTACCACTACCATTAGGGCCAACTACTGAAGTTATGCCTTTTTTAAAATTCAACTCAGTCTTATCTGCAAAAGACTTAAATCCTCTAATTTCTATAGATTTAAGGAACATACACTAATCTCTCCTAAATTTATCTAATTATAACTGAAAGAAAAGTAACCGCTACAAACACTACTAATATAGCTACAGCCATAATTTTTGTAACCTTTTCTCTTTGCTTTTTTCTCATAAAAACAACACCTCGTTTTTGTTAATATATCCATTTTATTAGTTTATTATATTTACATCAAAATATCAAGTAACTTAAATTTATGTATATATAAAAATTAAAAACCGTGCAAACACGGTTTTTAATTTAGCCCTTAGTTGGTTCTACAATAAATTTAATTGCTGTTCTCTCTTCACCATCAATAGCTATTTCTGAAAAAGCCGGAATAGCCACTAAATCAATACCATTGGGTGCTACATATCCTCTCGTAATAGCAATAGCTTTTACTGCTTGATTAACTGCCCCTGCTCCTACAGCTTGAACTTCTGCTGATTGATTTTCTCGTAAAATTGCTGCTAAAGCTCCCGCTACGGATTTAGGCTGAGATTTTGCTGAAACTTTTAATATATCCATGATATACCCCCTATAGAATATTATGGTAATGACTATATATTCTACAAAAGATATTTATTTCCTTCTTTACTCTTTATTTCAAGAAATTTTTTGAACGACATGGTTTTACAAGTTTCCTGGATCTTTATTTTTATTTCATCTTTTTCTACATTGAAATCTTGTATTACTTCTATATTTCCATTGTAATATTTATGATTATATTCATTAAAATAATACTTTTTATTAGAATATAATTTAGAAACATTTTTAGGATTAATGATTATTTGAATTTCTTTTGAATTTATATCCTTTAAAAATTTAAAAATCATTTCATTTAAAAGTGAACTTTCCATAAGCTCTCTAAAAGCCGGATGAAAGGGTCCCGTAACAACCTCTGCCCCTTCATTGATATCTTCTGTAGGTTGAAGTCCTACACGTATAACATTAATATCATTGGATATAAACATACTATATACTATTTTACAAATTTCAATAGTTTCTTTTAAACTATATGGAGTATATTCTCCTTTTTTAAACATAGTTTCCATTGGAGTATCTTTTATAACTAAAGAAGGATATATTCTACAAATGTCTGGTTTTATCTCGCATACTTCCTTAGCCGTCTTAATATCTTTTGCAAAATTATCACATGGAAGTCCTAACATAACTTGTATACCTAAAGTAATATTAAATTCTTTTATAAGATTAGATGCCGTTTTAACAACATCACTTGAATGGCCTCTACCAGAACATTTCAAAACATCATTGTCTAAAGATTGAACACCTAATTCTATTATATCTACACCATATTTTTTTAAAATATTTAGCTCACTAATATCTATATAATCAGGTCTTGTAGATAATCTTATAAAATTAATTTTTTCCTTACATTTATATTCATACGCTACTTCTAATAATTCAATTTGCTTCTCTAGCGGAATGGCTGTGAATGTTCCTCCAAAAAAGGATACTTCTATTACTTTTTCTTCATTGCCATATTTATTTATAGTGTTTAAATATTCTTCTATTATATTTCTACAACTTTTTTTAGTAATTTCTTGTACATTAGAATCTTTAATTTCTTTTTTGCCTGTAATTGTATTTTGATTACAAAAAACACAATTATGAGGACATCCTATATGTGGAACGAAAATTGGAATTATATAATGGCTTCTACTCATTTCTATTCCCCATACTTAAAATTACTTCTTTAGCTGCATTTTGTTCAGCTTCCTTTTTACTATATCCCTTACCTTTTCCTTTAACCTCTCCATTAATACAAACCTCAACATAAAAAGTTGGTCTATGAGGTGGACCTTCACAAGAAATTAAATCGTACACTATAGAAACTTCTCCATTTTTTTGCAGAATTTCTTGTAGCTTAGTTTTATAATCTAATATTATTTCATTACTTATAGCTTTTTTTATAATTTCCATGAAATTATCTAATATAAATTTCTTAGCTACTTCTAATCCCTTATCTAAGTACACGGCTGCAATAATAGCTTCTACACAATCTGCTAAAATTGAATTTCTCGTTCTTCCTCCAGTTTGTTCTTCACCCTTACTCATTATAATAAACTTACCTAAATTCCACTTTTGCGCTATTTCATAAAGAGAAGTCTCACATACAATTGTAGCCCTTATTTTAGTTAGTTCCCCTTCTAACTTATCCTTATAATTTATGAATAAATATTCGGATATAACTAATTCTAAAACAGCATCTCCTAAATACTCTAATCTTTCGTTATAAGCTACATTCTTTCTTTGATTTGCGTAGGAACTATGTGTTAAAGCCGTCCTTAATATAGATCTATCTTTAAATTCGATTGCAATTATTTTTTCTAATTCATTAATTGCATTTTCCTTTTGCATCATAATTTAACTCCTTTTTATTCTTTATTTAAAGAATTTAAGTCCCGCTTATCTGCGCGGGACTTATATTATTCATCTACACGTGATTTTATGTATTCAACAACGTCTGCCACAGTAACAACCTTTTCAGCTGCCTCATCTGGAATTTCTATATCAAATTCTTCTTCTAGAGCCATTATAAATTCAACTACATCTAGTGAATCTGCTCCTAAATCATCAACAAAAGAAGAGTCCATTAAAACTTCATCTTCATTTACACTTAATTGATCAACTATTATCTGTTTAACTTTTTCGAAAATCATACCTTCGCCTCCAATTAATAGCATGGTTTTTAATATTTATAAATAAATATTAATCGTTTTATTTATTTTTAGCAACTATTTTTTTGTATTTTTTATAATTTATTTTATAATTCCTTATATTATATGTAATAATTTAATTTTTATTTCTATTTTTCTTCTAGTTGTTTTAAACTTTCAAGTTCTTCCTTTATTGCATCAACAATTTTATTATCATAAAAAAACTTGGCTTGTTTTATTGCATTTTTAAAAGCTGTTGAATCTGAACTTCCATGTGCTTTTACACATATACCCTTAGTACCTAAAAAAGCCGCTCCACCATATTCTTTATAGTTAAAGTCTTTTTTAAATTTTCTAAATATAGGTTTTAATAAAATTCCTCCTATTTTAGTTCTAAAAGAAGACATTATTCCTTCCTTTAAAACTGAAAAAATAGTACTTGCAACACCTTCATACATTTTTAAAATAGTATTTCCTACAAATCCATCACACACTAAAATATTCGTATCACCTTTTGGTACATCTCTAGGTTCAATATTACCAACAAAATTTAATTCTGTTTCTTTTAATAACTTAAAAGCTTCCTTAGTAAGTTCATTACCCTTTTCTTCTTCTACTCCTATGTTTATAAGTCCTATACTTGGATTGGAAATCTTTAAGACCTTCTCAAAATAAACTTTTCCCATAAGAGCAAATTGAAGTAAATTTTTAGGTTTACAATCTACATTTGCACCTACATCTGTCACCATAAAGGCACCATTCTTTCCTGGCATAACCGGAGCAAAAGCTGGTCTATCTATTCCTCTTATTCTTCCTACAATTAATGTAGCCCCTGTTAAAAATGCACCTGTACTACCTGCAGATACAACTGCATCTGCCTTTCCTTCTCTAACTAAATATAAAGCTTTACATAAAGAAGAATTTTTCTTTTTTCTAATAGCCATAGCAGGATGCTCATTATTAGAAATTATTTCTTCGGCATGTAAGACTTCTATCCTACTTTTATCATAATTATACCTACTCAATTCATTATTTATAAGTTCTTCTTTACCTGTTATTATAATATTAATACCTGAACATTCTAATGCTTCTATACATCCTTTTACAACCTCTTGTGGAGAATTATCCCCACCCATTCCATCTACAGCTATAATCATATAATAACCTCTCTTTTACTTATATTTTTTGTAAAATTATTATATCATATTTTTACAAAAAATATAAACTTAAAAATAAAAGAAAGTCTTTCGACTTTCTTATTATTTATCATCAGATACTACCTTTGTACTATTGTAATATCCACAATTCTTACATACTCTATGAGCTAGTTTGAATTCATGGCATTGAGGACATTCCACTATACCAGGCATGCTAAGCTTAAAGTTTTGAGCTCTTCTTTGATCTCTTCTTCCTTTTGATGTTTTTCTCTTTGGATGAGCCATTAATAAACACCTCCTTAACCTGTGAATGAAGTTTATTATAACTTATTATCATTTTAATAAGCTTTTTAGCTTTGCGAATCTCGGATCAAGCACTTCCTCTTGTTCTTCTTCTTGTTCAAAATTTAAATTACATTTACAAATATTCTCATTCAAATTTATCCCACATGAAGGACATAGGCCTTTGCAAGATTCCTTACATAATCTTTGAATTGGGATGTTTAAAAACAAACTTTCTTCTATAAGTTCATATAAATCTACTGAATTTCCTTCTATCTTTCTTATTTCTTCACTTTCAGGATTTCTTGAATATGTTTCATTTAACTCTAAATGAAATTCTTGTGGAAATTCCTTAAGACATCTTGAACAAGTAAAATTTAAAACAGTATCATACTTAGCTTTAAAGAAAAATTGTTCTCCCTTTCTGCGAAAAGAACCATTTAAACTTATAGGAGACAAATATTTCATATCTTCTCCATCAAACTTCAAACTTTCTTTTTCAATAACTGTATGTACTTCAATTTTATCTTTTTTGCCATTCATTAACTCTATTAAATCAAATTTCATCATACATACCTCTTAGCTATTTATATTGTTAAACAAGAGTTATTATATAAATAATAAGAGAAAAAGTCAAGATTATTTTTTAAATAAAAATTTGGAGCAAAATAAATTTACTCCAAATTATATAATTTTATACTATATAATACTATAGTAAAGCTAAAGTTTCTTTTGCAATCATTAGCTCTTCGTTAGTTGGAATTACAAATACTTTAACCTTTGAATCATCAGCACTTACTTCTACTGCTTTTCCTCTTACATTGTTCTTTTCTTTATCTAATTTAACTCCTAAATATTCCATGTTTTCACAGATTATTTCTCTTGAAGAGATAGAGTTTTCACCAAGACCAGCTGTAAATACGATGCAATCTACACCATTCATTATAGCAGCATAAGCTCCTATATATTGTTTAACTCTGTAGTGGAATACATCTAAAGCAAGTTTTGCTCTGTGATTTCCTTCTTCTGCTGCATTTTCGATATCTCTAAAGTCAGAACTTACACCAGATATTCCTAAAACACCTGATTCTTTGTTCATTAATTTATCTATATCTTCAACTGAAAGATTTTTTTCTTTCATTAGGAATGGAATTATAGCTGGATCTATATCTCCACATCTAGTTCCCATTACTAATCCTTCAAGTGGAGTGAATCCCATTGAAGTATCTATAGATTTACCATTTTTAACAGCAGTTAAACTTGCACCATTTCCTAAGTGACAAGTAATTATTTTTAAATCCTCTATATTTTTACCCATCATTTCAGCTGCAACACCTGATACAAACTTATGAGATGTACCATGCATTCCATATCTTCTTACTGAATTTTCTTCATAAACTTCATATGGAAGAGCATAAATATAAGCTTCTTCTGGCATTGTTTGATGGAATGCAGTATCAAATACAACACTCATTGGAGTATTTGGCATTAATTTTTTACATGCATTAATTCCTATAATATTTGCTGGGTTATGTAGAGGAGCTAATTTAGCACACTCTTCTAAACTTGTCATAACATCATTATTAATTAAAACAGATTTAGCATATTTTTCTCCACCATGAACAACTCTGTGTCCAACAGCTGAAATTTCGCTCATATCACTTATTACACCATATTCTTTATCAGTTAAAGCACCTAATACTAATTCTATAGCTACTTGATGATCTTTCATTGGAGTTTGGATAATATGTTTATCTTTTCCATCTGCTTTGTGAGTTAATATAGAACCTTCTATTCCTATTCTCTCAACTAATCCTTTTGCTAAAGCCTTTTCACTTTCCATATCAATTAATTGATATTTTAATGAAGAACTTCCACAGTTAATAACTAAAATTTTCATTTAATTTCCTCCTACATATAAATCTATATATATTAATATTATTTATAGCTGTATTAATTATGTTGTGCCTGTGCTTGAACTGCAGTTACAGCTACTACATTAACTATATCTTCAGGAGAACATCCACGTGATAAATCATTTATTGGTTTTGCAAATCCTTGATTAATAGGTCCTATTGCCTCTGCTTTAGCAAATCTTTGTACCAATTTATACCCTATGTTTCCTGACTGAAGATCTGGGAATATTAATACATTAGCATTACCTGCTACTTTACTTTCTGGTGCTTTTAAATCAGCTACTTTTTTTACTATAGCCGCATCTAATTGAAGTTCACCATCTATCTCTAAATCTTCTCTTTGTTCCTTCGCAAGTTTTGTAGCAATCTGAACTTTTTCTACTAATTCATGCTTTGCACTTCCCATTGTTGAGAAAGATAACATAGCAACCTTAGGATCTATTCCGCAAAGATTCTTAGCTGTGTCTGCTGTTGATATAGCTATTGATGCTAACTGTCCTGCATCGGGATTTGGATTAACCGCACAATCTGAGAATAATAAGAATCCATCCTCTCCGTATTCACAATTTGGAATACTCATTAAAAAGAAACTAGATACTACTTTTATTCCTGGTGCTGTCTTTACAATTTGAAGTCCTGGTCTTAAAAGATCTCCTGTTGTGTGTATGGCACCTGATACCATACCATCTGCATCTCCAAGTTTAACCATCATAGTTCCAAAATATAAAGGATCTAATACTACATCTTTAGCTTTTTCCAAAGTAATTCCCTTATGTTTTCTTAATTGGTAAAATTCACTTGTATAAGCCTCTAACTTATCTGACTTTTCAGGATCAATTATGTTTATATTTGAAATATCAACTTTTAGTGATTTAGCCTTTTCAATAATATTTTCTTCTTTCCCAATTAATATTACATTTGCAAGACCTTCATTTTTTATTTTTTCACTAGCAATAATTGTTCTCTCTTCGTCACCTTCTGGCAAAACAATTGTTTTTTTATCTTCTTTTGCCATTTTCCAAATTTTATTCATTAATTCCATATCCCTTCCCCCTTTGAGATATATCTTTAATTAGAAAATTATATACACACATTAATAATATAACCTTTTTATTTAATTTATTCAAGTTTTACTTTAATAAAATTTGATTTATAATATATAATAAAGTTTAAAATGAGGTGTTTTAATGAATATAACTGGTATTATTACTGAATATAATCCTTTTCATAAAGGACATTTGTATCATATAAGAAAAACTCGTGAAATAACTTATTGTGATTGTATAGTTTGTGTAATGAGTGGAAATTTTGTTCAACGAGGTACACCTGCTATTTTAGATAAATGGCAAAGGACTGAAATAGCACTTAAAAATGGTGTTGATTTAATTTTAGAACTCCCTATGGCTTATTCCATTTCTTCTGCTGAGTTTTTTTCCTTTGGAGCCATAAGCTTGTTAAATGAATTAAATATAATAAATAATTTATGTTTTGGATCTGAACTTGGAAACTTAAATTTATTAAGTAAAATTGCAGAAATGTTAATAAAAGAACCTATAGAGTTTAAAAATTTTTTATCTTATCATTTAAACGAAGGTTTATCTTATCCTAAAGCTAGAAACAACGCCATCTCAGAATATTTTTATTCATTAAATTATTCTATAGAAAACTTAGATGAAATTTTAAATTCTTCAAATAACATTCTAGCCTTAGAATACTTAAAAAGTTTAATTCGATTAAATAGCAAAATTAAACCTTTTACCATTAAAAGAGAAGGAGGAACATATAATTCTACAGAGCTTTTAAAATTTTCTAGCGCTACTGCCATAAGAAAATATCTTAAATCCAATTTACCTATGTCAGATTTGAAAAATTATTTACCTTATGAAACCTTCAGGACATTAGAAAAATTTTCTAATGATAATTTTGTATTTGAAGATAAAATGATCCCTTATCTAAAATATAAGATTTTATCAAATCCTAAAAGTTTAACTAAATTACCTGATGTTAAAGAAGGTTTAGAAAATAGACTTATAGACGCCATTATAAAAAAGAATTCTTTCCAAGAGATTTTAGAAGAATCTAAAAGTAAACGATATGCACTTACAAGACTTAGTAGAATTTTATGTCAGTATTATGTTGGATTCGATGAATTTGATATAACCACTATGAGAACTTCTAAGGTGCCCTATGCTAGAATATTAGGTTTTAATTCCAAAGGTAGGGAGATACTAAGAGAATTGAAGAAAAACTCTAACATACCACTTATAACAAAATTACCTAAAATCAAAAATAATTTTCTAAATCTAGATATTCAAGGTACAAAAATGTATAGTCTATTAAACAGTTCAACAAAGTATAATGATGATTATTTAAGAATGCCTATTATAATTAAATAATAAGGAATTAATTTGTATAAATTAAAATATACATATTATGTAATCACTTAAAAGGTAGGTTTAAAATTTGAGTAGTAAAAACATAATTGGAGAAAAGAATATAAATAAAAATTCAAACAAAATTTTTATTTTTCTCTTAAGTATTTTAATTGTAAACATATTAATTTTTCCTAAACCATGTATAAATGGTTCTTTAAATGGCTTAAGACTTTTTATTACAGCACTTTTTCCATGCTTATTTCCTTTTTTAGTTATTTGCAATTTAATAGTAGCCTTTAATGGAGCATATATTTATGCAAAACTTTTAGGACCTATTTTATGCAAACCTTTAGGACTTCCATTACAATCTTCTGTAGTTTTAATTTTAAGTGCTCTATGTGGTTACCCAATGGGAGCAAAATATACTGCAGATTTATACGAAGCAAAAATTATAGATTTTAATACTGCAGAAAAACTTTTAAATATAGCCTCTAATGCAAGTCCTCTTTTCATAGTAGGTTCTATTTCTTTAACAATGCTGAAAAATAAATACTTCGGATATATATTACTTTGTTCTAATTATTTATCTTGTTTTTTAATGGGTTTATTACTTAAGGATAAAAGAGATAATAATTATAACTCCAATAATTATTTAAATAGTCATCCTTATATTCCTGTAAAAAACTTCTCTACGGCTTTTTCAAAAAGTGTAGAAGATGCCATTAGTGTAACTTTACGTGTTGGTGGATTTGTTATTATTTTTTCTATGCTTATGGAAATAATAAAAAGCAATACTTTTTTTAGTATCGCTTTTTTAAATAAAGAATTTACTGGGCTAATTAGTTCACTATCTTTAGGTATTTTAGAAATAACTAATGGATGTAATAGTATTTCGTTGTTAAATATACCTATGTTTCTAAAATTAGGTTTTATAAGCTTTTTAATATCTTTTAGTGGCATATGCATAATTCTACAAGTATATTCTTTTCTTTATAAGTTTAATTTTTCTATTAAAAAATATATATTAAGAAAATTTTTTCAAGGTATCTTAAGTTCATTACTTACTATAAGTATTTATTTTATAAGTTTTAATACTTTACCAACCTTTAGTTTAAATCATACAATAAATAATTTAGATTTAATATCCTATGTTCTTATAATAAGCATTTTATTATTAATTCCTATTATCATAAATAAAATAAAAAAATTATTTATTTAACATTCTTTAGTTCTTCTATGTTTTCATTGAGAATGGAGGTAGTTTCCTTTATATAAGAATCAATATTTATAGTGAATTCCTCCATTTCTTTTCTAAGATTTTGGGTAAACTGATCATGATTATACGCTATCTTTTTTTCTGTATCCTGTAAAATTTCTAATGCATAATCTCTAGCCCCATTTTTTATAATCTTAGATTTTTTTTGAGCCTGCATTATCATTTCATTTCCTTTAAGTTGAGCTTCTCTTACATAATCGTGACTTTCAACTCGTCTTTTTGCCATTTCCAAGCTCTCTTTTTTAATACTTTCTGCTTGTTCCTGTGCATCCCTTAAAATTTTTTCTTTTTGTTCGCAAACCCACTGCGCCTTTTTAAATTCATCCGGTAAAAAATTTATAATTTGTTCTATTATATCGGATATTTCTTTTTTATTTACCATAATTTTATTACTCATAGGTATTTTTGATGCTGTATCCAAAACTTCCTGAAGATAATCTAATAATTTTATAACATCCATTTTCAACCCTCTCCTTATTTAGTTTCTTGTATCTTACTTTCAACTATTTCCACAATCTCTTCTGGAACTAGATCTCGTATACATCCCCCAAATTTTGCTACTTGTTTAACTGAAGAAGAACTTAAATAAGAATACTTAGCATTAGTCATCATAAAAACCGTTTCCTTAGTAGGATCTAACTTATTATTCATCAACGCCATCTGAAATTCATATTCAAAGTCTGAAACTGCTCTTAATCCTTTTACTATAACATTAGAATTATGCTTATTCATAAAATTAATTAGTAATCCGTTAAAACTCTCTACTTTAACATTTTCATAAGGTTCTATTACTTTTTTTATTAATTCAACTCTTTCTTGTGCACTGAAAAGTCCTGTTTTATCTGGGTTAACCAATACCCCTACAATCAGTTCATCAAATACCTTTGAGGCACGTTCTATTATATCTAAGTGACCGTTAGTAACAGGGTCAAAGCTCCCTGGATAAACTGCCTTTTTCATTTTATTCCTCCCTGTACTTATAGAAAAGTACTGTAGTATTTCCATATTTTCTTTTATCTACTAATTCTATCTTTTCTCCACCTTCATATATTTCTTCTGAAGAATCTATTTTACATACAATAATCCCATCTCTTTTTAAAGATTCTTGATCTTCAACAATACTTATTGCCGGTGGAATCATTTCTTTAGCATACGGCGGATCTATAAATATTATATCAAACTTTATGCCCTTTTTTCCTAATTTCTTTAAATTTTCGTAAGAATCCCCATTAACACATGTACATATATCTTCAAACTTTAAATTTTGTACGTTTTGAGAAAGATAGGAGAACGTCACCTTATTTCTATCTATAAGATAACATTTTTCTGCCCCTCTACTAGCGGCTTCTATACCTAAGCTACCAGTTCCTGAAAATACATCTACAACAACAGCATCCTGTATATAATTTTGGATTATACTAAAAATAGATTCTTTTACTCTATCTAAAGTTGGTCTTGTAACCGCATCACCTTCTGGTCCTAAAAGTTTTCTTCCTCTTGCTATTCCTGCTATTACTCTCAATTTACTTCCTCCTTTGATTTTAACTCTAATTGGTATTATATTTTTTTACTTAGATAAATTCAATATATTTTTAATTAAAACAAATATAATTAGAAGATTTTTTAATATATTCATCTATGTAATTTTTAAAACTATTATATTTTTCATCTTCACTAACTAAAATTTTCTTAGCTTCTTCATTAGCTACTTGTAATACTTTAACATCTTCTATTGGATCTGAAATTATGAGTTCATTTTCACCATGCTGTTTATACCCAAAAAGTTCACCTGTTCCTCTTAATTTTAAATCTTCTTCCGCAAGTATAAACCCATTATTTGTATTTTGCATAATTTCCATTCTTTTTCGGGTCTTTTCACTTTTAATATTAGCTACTAGTACACAATAAGATTTATGTTCTCCTCTACCAACTCTTCCTCTTAATTGGTGCAATTGTGAAAGTCCAAACCTTTCTGCATTTTCAATTATCATTAACGTTGCATTAGGCACATTAACTCCAACTTCTATTACTGTAGTTGATACCAAGACTTTAACAATACCTTTCTTAAATTCATCCATAATAGTTTCTTTTTCTTTTGCATTCATTTTACCATGTAAAATTCTAACTTCTATATCTTTAAAGTATTTTTTCTTTATCTCTTCATATAACGTAGTTACAGAACTTAAATTCATGTCTTCTACTTCTTCTACTAAAGGACATACTATATAAACTTGTCTTCCATTATTTATTTCTTTTAATGCAAAATTATAGACCCTATCCTTTTCATTTTTAGAAATATAATAAGTTTCAACTGATTTTCTATTTGGTGGTAATTCATCTATAATAGACTTATCTAAATCTCCATAAAAACATAGACTTAAGGTCCTTGGTATAGGAGTGGCGGTCATAACCAACATATCTGCACTTTTACTTTTATTTGAAAGCCTACATCTTTGATTAACTCCAAATCTATGCTGTTCATCTGTAATTATTAACCCTAAATTTTTAAACTCTACATCATCTTCTATTAGTGCGTGAGTTCCTACAACAATATCTATCTCTCCTGCCTTTAATTGTGATTTTATTCTTTCTTTGTTTTTAGGTGTAGTACTACCAACTAAAAGTTCCACATTTAAATTAAAATCTTTTAGCAGCATCGATATTTCTTTTAAATGCTGTTTTGCTAAAATTTCTGTAGGTGCCATCATAAGTGCTTGATGTCCATTCATAACAACATTAAACATAGCTATAATAGCTATTACAGTTTTTCCGCTTCCAACATCACCTTGCACTAATCTATTCATAGGTACCTTTTTGTTTTGATCTACAATAATTTCTCTAATTACCCTACTTTGTGCATTAGTTAATTGAAAAGGTATTTTTTCTTTTAAAACCTTAAGTTCCTTACTTATAGGTATACTAATACCTTCACCACTTTTATATCTTTCTTTTAAAGATAATACTTTTAAAGAATATGTAAATAACTCTTGAAATTTTAATCTGTGTCTAGCTTGTTGTAAATGCTCAAAAGAATCTGGACAATGGATATATCTTAAGGCATTATTTAAATCTATTAATTTATATTTTTCAATAAGTTCCTTCGGAAGATTTTCCTCTACTTTAAAATCACATAATAAATTCGTAATTATCTTATTTAAAAAATTATTAGTTATTTTTCCTTTCAAGGGGTACTTAGCTACTATTTTTTCTGAATCTTGAGAAGAATTTCTTATTAATCTGGGATTTTGAATAAAAATATTTTTTCCTTCAATTTTACATTTTCCCGATATTAAATACGTTCTTCCTATAGAAAAACTATTTTTTACATATGGTTGATTAAACCATATTCCTTTAAATTTCTCCCCATTAGATTCAAATATAATAGAACTCATTATTTTTCCTGTTCTAGTTCTTATATCCCTATTAATTTTAGCTACATTGCCATATATATAAATTTTTTCATCATTTTTACATTGTGATAAATTACTAACAAATCCTATATGCTCATAATCTCTTGGAAAATATAATAAAAGATCTAATACTGTAAAAATTCCAATCTTATTCAATTCTTCACTAGATTTAGGCCCAACACCCTTTACATATTTTACACTATTATCTACATTCACGTTAATTCACTCCTAGTATTTTCACCTTTAAAACACTTCTAAAGAAAAAAAGCCCTAAGGCTTTTATTCTACAGAGACTATAAAATAGTATAAAGGTTGTTTTCCTTCATAACATTGAATATCTAAATCCTCATATTTTTCTTCTAATTTTTCTACAAGTTCTTTAACCTTTGTTTCTTCACAGTCTTCACCATAATATATTGTAATAAGTTCACTGTCCTCATTAACCATTTTATCTAATACATTTTCACATACTTCATAAATGTTATTACCAACCTGTGATATTTTTTCTTGTACTAATCCTAATATATCATCTTTTTTTATTTGCATTCCATCTGCCTCTGTATCTTTGATAGCGTAAGTTACAGAACCAGTTGATACATTGCCAATTACTTCTTCCATATTTTGCAGATTTTCTTCTATAGTATCTTCTTCATTGAATACTGTTAAAGCTGTTATACCCTCAGGTATAGTTTTAGTTGGTAATACATACACTTTTTTATCTGTTAAATCTACAGCTTGTTTTGCTGCCATAATTATGTTTTTATTATTAGGGCATACTATAATATGTTCTGCATTTAAACTTTCTATTTTTTCTAGAATATCTTGAGTACTTGGATTCATAGTTTGACCACCCTCAATTATTCTATCTACACCTAATTCTTCTAAAATAGAAACTATACCTTCACCACGAGCTACAGATATAAATGCATATTTCTTTTGTTCTTCTTCCTTTGGTTGTTCTTCTATGTTTTTATCTACTTCTTTTTCGTCATATATTAAATGTCTATGTTGTTCTCTCATATTATCAATTTTAACTTTTGATAATTCACCTAATTTTAATGCCTTAGATAAAATTAGACCTGGATCGTTTGTATGAATATGAACTTTAACGATATCTTCAAGTCCAACAACGACCATAGAATCTCCATATTTTTCTAAGTCCTTTTTAAATGCTTCTACATCTACATTATTGCATAAAACAAAAAACTCTGTACAATACCCAAATTTAATATCTTTTACATCAATATTGCTTTGAGCTTTATTCTCTACAACTTTAGTTTCTTTAAAATCTTTATTTACTTCTACATCTACTCCAAATTTTAAAGCTTCGTACATACCTTTTATTATTAATAAAAGTCCATAACCTCCCGCATCTACAACCTTAGCTTCTTTTAATTGAGGTAACATTTCTGGTGTTTTATTTAACATTTCTTCTGTATTCTGAATAACTTCTTCAAAAAGTTCGCATAGTTCTGTTTTATTACTATTTACAGCTGCCTCTCCTGCAGTTCTCACTATAGTTAATATAGTTCCTTCAGTCGGTCTCATAACAGCTTTATATGCAAATTTGGCACCTTCTTCAAGTGCTCTTGCTAAATCATCTTTAGAAATTTCATCTTTTTCTTCCAATCCTTTTGCAAAACCTCTTAGAATTTGAGATAAAATTACTCCAGAGTTTCCTCTAGCACCCATTAAAGCACCTCTTGCTAAAACCCTTGCAATATTACCAATAGATTCATCTTTTAATCCTTTAATATCTTCTACTGCAGAACTAAAAGTCATCCACATATTTGTTCCTGTATCACCATCTGGTACTGGGAAAACATTAAGTGCATTTACATGTTCTTTATTTTCCCCTAGTTTATTTGATGCATTTATTATCATATTATAAAAATTATGCCCATCAATTTTTTGATATTTCAATTGTTATACCTCCTTAAACTCTTACACCCTGAACATTAACTGTGATACAAGCAACCTTTAATCCAGTTAGATTTTCTATGGTATATTTAACTTTTTGAATAATGCTATTTGCTATAACAGAAATTTTAATACCGTACTCTACAATAATGAACAATTCTACATTTAATTGATCATCTTTAGTATGGATTTTTACACCTTTATTTAAATTTTCTTTTCTTAACAATTCCCAAAATCCATCTTTTGCATTCTTGGAAGCCATACCAACAACTCCATAACACTCCATTGTTGATAAACCTACTATATTTCCTAAAACTTCATCAGTATAGTGAACTATACCTAATTCAGTAGTTATCTTTCCGTTCATACTTATTCCTCCTTCATTTATACCATATAAATTATTTTATATTATATACCAAATTTATTCAAGGTAATAAATTTTATTATAAGATTATTTAATAATTTTATAATATACTTGCACATTATATACATTTTGTGATAAAATAAATCATGTTTGAACTCATAGATTTCCTATATAGTTTAAAGAGGAGGTGCTTTTACATGTCAAGAGTATGTGAAATATGCAATAAAGGCGTTGTTTATGGTAGACAAAGCAGCCATGCTGAAAATAAAAGTAGTAGAACTTGGGCTCCAAACCTAAAAAAGGTTAAAGCTATAGTTAACGGAACACCAAAAACAATAAAAGTTTGTACTAGTTGTTTACGTTCTGGTAAAGTTGAGCGTGCATAATAATTATAACATATAATATAAAATAAAAATGCAGTTAATAACTGCATTTTTATTTTTTTTGCATAAATAACTTAATTAAATTAGATAAAAACTTAGGTAATTTGATAGTAACTATCTTCATATTTTATCTCCTTTATAATAAATACAATATTATAACAATATTATTTATATGTATTTTAATATTGTATATTCCATATTTTAATAAATATTAAAATTATATTTAAATTAAAACTTTGCTACTAATATTATATGTTATATAAAATTTTAAGTTACAAAAATAAAAACATGACTAAAAAGTCATGTTTTTTTATTTAATCTTTAGGATAAATCAACAATAGATTCCCACTATTAAAAGTTATTTTTATATCTTTATCATTTAAAAACTCATTTGAAACCGTTAACGGTGAACCTGGTTCTAAATTATAATTTTCAAGTTCATATTTAGCCCCTCTTATGGATAAATTACTTACTGTTTCTTTAAAAGCTTGTACAGAAAATAATTTTCCTTTTTCTCCTTTTATAGATAAGCTTTTTTCGCATACCTTAACTTCATTGTTATCATCAACTAATTTTATTTTATATCCCTTCTTATGATAATCAATAAGGAGTCCTAAATTTGCTAAAACATGGTCTAATCTAGTTCCTGTACATCCAAGTAAAATAATTTCATCTATATTTTTTTTAGTAATTTCTTTTATAGCAAGTTCTGTATCTGTAAAGTCTTTTTCAGGATTAAATTTTATAAACTTACATCCTTGATTTGAATAATATTCCTTAACAGATTCTTTAATAGAATCTAAATCTCCCACTATAATACTTGGACATAGTCCATACTTATATGTAACATTAGCTCCACTATCACTTGCGATTAAAACATACTTTCCTTTTAAATTATCCTTTAATAATTCCAAAGAAGGTTCAGTACCTCCTGAAATAATTATACCCTTCATTTATAATAGAGCCTCTCTTAATACCTTTATGTTTTTTTCTATTTCCCCATTTTTAAATACTGCTGAACCTGCAACTACTATATCTGCACCACTTTCACATATTTCTTTTATATTATGGCAGGTAACTCCTCCATCAACTTCTATTAAAAGCTCTTTATTTAAATTTTCACTAAGTTCTCTAAGTTCTTTAATTTTGTTTGTACAATATGATATATATTTTTGTCCACCAAACCCTGGATTTACAGACATAATAAGTACCATATCTAAACTTAGAATTAAATCTTTTATTAAAGATACAGGTGTTCCAGGATTTAATGCAATGGCAGCTTTTACATTTTTAGATTTTATATAATTTATTGTTCTATCAATATGTCTATCTGCTTCATAATGAACTGTTATAATATCAGCTCCTACATTAATAAATTCGTCTATAAATTTTGAAGGTTCTTCAATCATAAGATGAACATCAAATAAAAGATTTGAATAAGATCTTATACTTTTTACCACTGGAATACCAAATGTTATATTAGGAACAAACTTTCCATCCATTACATCAATATGGACTAAATCAGCTCCATATTTTTCAATCTTGTTAACATCTTCTCCTAATTTTGCAAAGTCGGCCGATAATATAGATGGTGCTATTTTCATAACTAATACCTCCTTAAATTTTGTAACTCCTGTAAAAGTCTTATATAAAATTCATATCTATATTTATGAATTTTTCCCTGATCAACTTTTTCTTTAATAACACATCCTGGTTCTTTAAAGTGCATACAGTTTGAAAACTTGCACTCCCCCATAAATTCATTGAACTCTGGAAAACATTCTTTTAATTCTTCTTTTTCTATAAAATCAGTGCTTATAGAGGAAAATCCAGGGGTATCTACCAAGAATCCCCCTTCAAAATCTATAAGTTCTGCATGTCTTGTAGTATGTTTTCCTCTTTTTAATTTTTCACTAATTTCCCCTGTTTCCATATGTTCTTTTCCTATAATACCATTTAAAATAGTAGATTTACCTACTCCTGAAGGGCCACAGAATACAGATATATTGTTTTTTAATTTCTCTTTTATCTTTTCGATTCCAACTCCATTTTTAGCATTTAGATATAAAATATCATAACCTGTAGATTCTAACATATTAAATATTTCACTATATTCTTCCTTATCTACTAAATCCATTTTATTTAAACACAAATTTATCTTTAAACTATTATATTCGCATAAAACCAAAAATCTATTTAAAAGATCTAAATTTATATCTGGATTTTTTAAAGTAAATACTACAAATGCTTGTGTTATATTAGAGACAAAAGGCCTTATAAGTTCACTGGTTCTATCATAAATTTTTTCTATAACAGCACTATCATTTTTTTCTAATTTAATTTCAACCCTATCCCCAACCATAGGAGTATACTTATTAAATCTAAATTTTCCTCTTGCTTTGCAACTATAATATTTATCTTCAACTTTTACTGTATATAATCCACCTACACCTTTTACTATAATTCCTTCCATCTCTCCTCCTACATTTATGCTTATTTTTTATTTTTAAATTCTAAACTTAAATCAAACTTATAATATGTTACATTTACATAAGTACCTTGTTTAACTTCACTATTTTTTTCAAAACTCTGATTTATAATTTTTCCATCTAATTCTTTTTTAGGAGTTGGTACTGTGGTAGTATTTCCTAATTTTAAATTAGCTCCTTTTAAAAGTGCTTGAGCTTCTTGTATCGTTTTATTGGTTAAATCTGGGACTCTTGTAGATTTACTTTCCGGTCCATTACTAACAACAAAATCTACTGAAGAATTTTCCATAACCTTTGTATCAGGTTCAGGATTCTGACTAATTACTTGACCTTTAGGAACTATGTCATTATATTGTTCAGTTACATTACCTACTTGTAACTTCTCACCTTTAATCATTTCTTTAACTTCTTCAAAATTTATACCAACAAAATTCTTTAATACAATTTCTTTTCCTTTTCCCTTACTAATAATAACTTTAACATCAGAATCTTTCTTAACCTTTTCTCCTTCTGATGGATTACTTTTAATTATAGTATCTTTAGGTTTTTCATTTTCTTCTTCGCCTTCAATAACAAAGTTAAGACCTAATGCCTCTATTTTATTTTTTGCCTCATCCTTATTAAGACCTATAATAGTTGGCACTACCACATCTTTCTTTCCCTTTAAGCCTATCATTTTAATCGAGAAAGTTGAAATTATACCTACAATTAAAACCACTAGGGCTATAATGCTCCACTTTATGATTTTAATTTTTTTTCTTTCATCTTTATCTTGATCTTTATCATCTTCTACATCATCATCTAAGTACTCTATATCTTCATCTTCATCATAATCTTCATTTTTTACTTTATCCAAATTATTCACTGGAGTATGTATATTTGTTTTTCCTAGTTGTTCTTCCGTAATAGGATCCATTATTCTTGTAAAATCACCTGTATCATCCATACTACTTACATTGATATCTGTATTTTGATTAAACTGTATCATTTGCATATCTGATATCATTTCTTTTATGGTTTGATACCTTTTATTTGGATCCTTTTCCATAGCTTTTAAAATTAATTTATTCATGCTTTCTGGAATATAAGGATTTAATTGTATTGGTGGAACTACAGATTCCTGTATATGTTTTAAAGCAACTGACACAGGACTATCAGCATCATACGGAACCTTCCCTACTATCATTTCATATAAAACTATACCTAATGAGTATATATCAGTTCTAAAATCTACTACAGATCCTTTTGCCTGTTCTGGTGAGAAATAATGTGCAGATCCTATAATTTTAGTAGTATTTGTTATTGTGGCAGAATTCATTGCTTTTGCTATACCAAAATCTGTTACTTTTACTATTCCATCCTCTGTAACTAAAATATTTTGTGGCTTAATATCTCTATGGATAATGTGATTTTTATGTGCACATTCTAAAGCCCTAGCTATTTGCATTCCTTTATCCAAAGTTTCGTTAAAAGATAACCTTGTTCTATCTCTAATAACTTGCTTTAACGTCTTTCCTGTAACAAGTTCCATTACTATATAATTAATACCATCTTGGGAACCTACATCATATATGCTAACTATATTATTACAAGATAATGCTGCAGCTGCAGTTGCTTCTAATTTAAACTTTTCTACAAATTCATTATCCGTAGAGAATTCTTTTTTTAGTACCTTAATTGCAACATATCTATTAAGAACTCTACATTTAGCTTTAAATACTTCTGACATCCCTCCTTCACCTATTTTTTCTATAATTTCATATCTATTACCTAAGACACTACCTATCATTTTCATCAGCTCCTTTAAAAACAATTACTGATATATTATCTTTACTGCCATTTTTTTTACTAAGTTCTACTAGCCTTTTACATACTTCCTCTTCTGTATAAGAAAGAGTATATTCTAAAATTTCTTCTAATGAAACTACATTAGTAAGTCCATCGGTACATAATAAAATTCTATATACATCATCCACATCAAATTCATAAACATCCACATTTATATTCTCACTTGTGCCTAGAGCTCTAGTTATAATATTTTTGTTAGGATGATTAATAGCCTCTTCTCTCGTTATACTTCCACTATCAATTAATTCTTGAACAAGAGAATGATCCTTAGTTATTTTTTCTATAGTTTTATTTTTCTTAACAATAATACAAGAACTATCACCCACATGAGCAATATAGGCTTTATTTTTATAAATAAGACATACTGTAATAGTAGTTCCCATTCCTTTATACTTATCTTTTTCAATAGAAAGTGTATATACATGTTTATTAGCCTTATCAATTGAATTAACTAATGCGCCCTTAAAATCACATTTAGTATCAACTTGTTTAAAATAATTCATAACATTTTCTACAGCCAAAGTACTAGCAACCTCTCCTGCATTATGTCCACCCATTCCATCAGCAACTACATAAAATCTAAGATTTAAATCTTCAAAATATCCAACTGAATCTTCATTTATCTTTCTATAATTTCCAATATCCGAAATTATACCCACCAATTTAGTAGCCCCCTTTAAACTAATTTTTTGTTTTGAAGATAGCTTCTCCTTAATTGTCCACAGGCAGCATTAATGTCTGAACCCATTTCTCTTCTAACCGTAACTTCAATATTCTTTTTACTTAAAATATCTTTAAATCTTTCAATATTTTTTTTGTCCGCTCTTTTGTATTCTCTTTCCTTAACTTCATTTACTGGAATTAGATTAACATGACATAAAATATTTTTAAGTAAAAAACTTAATTCTTCGGCACATTCTCTAGTATCATTAAAATCCTTAATTAAAGCATACTCAAATGTAATTCTACGTCCAGTTTTACTTATATAATACGTACAAGCTTCTATAATTTCATCTATTGAGTATTTATTAGCTATGGGCATACTTTGTTTTCTTATATTATCATTTGGAGCATGCAATGAAATTGCCAAAGTAATTTGAAGATCTTCATCTGCCAATTGTTTAATTTTAGGTACTAATCCACAAGTAGATAATGTTATATGTCTTTGACCTATATTTAAACTATATTTCTCATTAACAAGTTTTATGAATTTAATTACATTTTCATAGTTATCTAGAGGTTCTCCACTTCCCATTAAAACAATATTAGATATTCTCTCTCCAATTTCTTTTTGAGCTACAAGAATTTGTGATATTATTTCTCCACAATTTAAATCTCTTACTCTACCATCTAAAGTAGATGCACAAAATTTACATCCCATTCTGCATCCAATCTGTGTAGATACACAGATTGAATTTCCATGAGTATATTTCATAACTACTGTTTCAATTAAATTTCCATCATCATATCCAAGTAAAAGTTTCACTGTACCATCTTTTTTAGATACAAACTTTTCTATTACTTTTGGTAATTCTATTTTAAAATTTAATTTTAAATTTTCTTTAGTGTTCTTAGGTAGATTTTTCATATCATCAAAATTACATGCACCTTTATAAAGCCAATCCATAATCTGTTTAGCTCTAAAACTACTTTCTTTGTTGTCTTTCATCCATTTTTGTAGTTCTTCTAAATTATAATCTAATATATTCATTAAATTAATCACCTACTGTTTTCTAATTTTACATAAGAAAAATCCATCCATATATTTATTAGGCAGTATTGTTAAATAGCCTTTTTTATCATAAAGTATATTATCACTTTTTCCTATAAACACTGGTTCAATTTTAAATTCGGGATTTTCTTTTATAAAAGAATTCACAATATCCTCATTTTCCTTTTTATTTAAAGTACAAGTTGAATATATAATTTCTCCTCCTGATTTTACATATCCTGCTGCATTTTGAAGTATGGTATATTGGATTCGAGTTAATTCATTTAATTCTCTTTCCTTTTTATTCCATTTAATTTCAGGTTTTTTTCTTATAATACCAAGTCCTGAACAAGGAACATCAGCTAATACAGCATCAGCCCATTCCTTATATGTTTCATCATATTCTTCTGCATCCTTAATGCTTGCCTTTATAATATCAATGCCCAGTCTTTTTGCATTTTGCTCAATTAACTTTATTTTATGTTCATGAATATCAAAGGCCAAAATCTCACCTTCATTATCCATAATTTCTGCCATATGAGTAGTTTTACCTCCTGGTGCACTACACAAATCCATAACTTTACTTCCCTTTTCTATATCCATTAAAGGTGCAGTTAACATAGCACTTTCATCTTGAACCGTAATAAATCCTTCTCTAAATAGTTTATTTTTTTCAATACTACTTCCTTTTTTTATTATTATGCCTTCAGGACATACATCACTTTCTTCTACGTCATATCCTTCTTGAAATAATTTTTCCAAAGTATCTTCATAATCTCCCTTTAGGGCATTAACTCTTACTGTTAATGCTGGTCTTTCGTTTAATCCTTTTAGAATTTCAATAGCTTGCTTTTCACCATATTGTTCTATAAATAAATTTATCATCCATTTAGGGAATGAATATTGAAGTGCAAGTTTTCCATCAATTGAACCATTAGCCTTTAGTCTTGGTTCTCCTTTTCTCATATAATTTCTTAAAACACCATTTACTAACTTAGATTCTTTAACTCCTCTATGTTTTTTACAAATATTTACTGCTTCATTTACAATTGCAAAATCAGGTATTTTATCTAAGTATTTAAATTGATATATAGATGTTCTAAGTATAGTTAATACATATGAATCTATACTTCCAACACCTTCTCTTAAAAAATAATTTAATATTTCATCTATAAGCCCTTTATATTTTAAAGTTCCATAAACTATTTCCGTTATAAGTGCTTTATCCTCTCTCTTAAAATCATATTTATTTAAATATGTATTTAATGTTATATTTGAATAAGCCTTTTTATATATTACTAAGTTAATAACCTCTATTGCTACTTCTCTACTATTCATAAACACCTCATATTTTTCTTATCTAATTTTTTAATCATTTCTATTATTGCTTATAGCAATTAATCTTAAAAGTTGAGCTATTGCTGTAATTGCTGCCGCTACATATGTTAAAGCTGCTGCCTCTAATACTTTTTTAGCTCCATATAATTCTTCTTTATATAAAATAACTTTCTCATCTAAAATTTTTATGGCTCTTGCTGATGCATTAAATTCTACTGGCAAAGTTATTAATTGGAATATTACTGCTCCTGAAAACAAAACTATTCCTAAAGTTACTAATCCTTTAATACTAAAAAAAAGTCCTAACATAAAAAATATCCAAGATGCACTAGAACCTAAATTAACTATAGGTACTATGGAATTTCTTATTTCCAAAGGCATATACTTATTTTTATGTTGAATTGCATGCCCTGTCTCATGGGCTGCAACTCCAATAGATGCAACTGAATTTCCATAATATACATCCCTTGATAATCTCATAACTCTATCTCTAGGATCATAATGATCTGTTAAGCTCCCTGATACAAGCTCTATTGGAACATCAAATAACCCTTCACTATCTAATAATATTCTTGCCACTTGTGCACCTGTTAAACCACTTTTACTATAAACATTTGAAAAATTTGCAAAGGTACTTTTAACTTTTATTTGTGCATACATAGCTATAATAAAGGCTGGTATTAATATAATCATAGTAGGATCCCAAAAGTAAAAACCCATAAATATCCTTCCTTTCTTATATTTTATTAGATTCTAATCTGTTAAAATAACATCTATATTTATAGAGTTCCCTTTTATATACTCTCCAACATTCATGGCTTTCTTACCTGGAAATTGTATAGATTTAATTAATAAAATATCTTTGCCACATGCAACTTTAATTCCGTCTTTTGAAACCTCCAATATCTTTCCTGGGGTATCATTACATTCTTTATCTATAACTTGGGATGAATAAATTTTCATCATTTTATCTTCATAATAAGTATAAGAAACTGGCCATGGATTTAATCCCCTGATAAAGTCATGTATTTTTTTTGCATCTTGATTCCAGTTAATTTTAGCCATTTCTTTATTTAACATAGATGCATACATTGAAGTTGTTTCGCCTTGTTTTATAGGAGTTATCTCATTTTTAGAAAGTTTATTTAAAGTTTCAATTAAAAGGTTTCCTCCTCTTTCCATTAAAACATCATGTAATTCTCCTGCTGTCATATTATCTTCTATATCTACTTCATCAACTAATAACATATCTCCAGTATCTAGTCCTACATCCATTAACATTGTAGTATTTCCACTTTTGTTCTCTCCATTTATAATTGCCCAATTTAAAGGTGCGGCACCTCTATACTTTGGTAAAAGAGAGGCATGTAAATTTATACATCCATACTTAGGTATATCTAAAACTTCTTTAGTCAAAATTTGCCCAAATGCTACAACTACAATAAAATCTGGTTTTATATCTTTAATAATTTGCTTTACTTCTTCATCCTTTCTTAAGCTCTTAGGTTGATATACAGGTATATCATATTTTAAAGCCATCTCTTTTATTGGAGACATTGAAAGCTTTTTACCTCTACCTTTAGGTTTATCTGGTTGTGTTAAAACCGCTTCTACCTTAAAATTATCTATAAGAGCCTGAAGTGATGGTACAGCAAACTCTGGTGTTCCCATAAAAACTACTTTCATTATTTCTCATTCCTTTCTAGTCTATAATCTTATCTATAAATAAAATTCCGTCTAAATGATCAATCTCATGACAAAAAGCTCTTGCTAAAAGCTCTTCTCCCTCAAAAATAGTTTCTTCTCCTTCTTCATTTAAACCTTTTACCTTTACATAATTGGGTCTTTCAACTCTACCTTGTTCACCTGGAACACTTAAACATCCCTCTATATCAATTTGACTCCCTCTTTTTTCTAGTATTTCTGGATTAATTACTGCAAAAGGTCCTTCCCCTACATCTATTACAATAATTCTTTTTAATATTCCTACTTGAGGAGCTGCAAGTCCTACACCATTTTCTTTATACATAGTTTCTTTCATGTCTCCTATTAGTTGAAGATCCCTAGGTGTAATTTCAGTAACCTGTTTACATTTTTTTCTTAAAACTTCATCGCCATTTATTCTCAAATTTCTTAATGCCATTTATATTCCTCCCATTTTTTCAACTTTTTGTTTATTATATCTAAATATCTAATTCTATTTAATTCCTACTCTTTATTATATAAAGGAATTAGGATTTATATCAATTCCTATTTTTATATTTTTAAAATTATTTTCATTTAAAGTTTTATATACTATATCTTTTACCTTAGATGCAAATTGATTTTTAAAATCTCCCTTAAAAATTATAGTCCATCTAAATTCTTTTTTTAATTTAAATACAGAAGAAGGACTTGGCCCTAACATATTTATTTTATCATATTTTGTCAAAATATCTTTTAAATTTTTCTCTAAAATAGTAACATATTTATAAACATTATCCTTATTCTCTGAACTTATATTAATTAAAAGTATTTTAGAAAAAGGTGGATAATCTAAAGCTTTTCTAAGACATATCTCTTCTTTAAAAAAATCCCTATAATTATTTTCCGATGCATATACAATACTATAATTATCTGGAGAATAAGTTTGGAGGATAACTTCACCTTCTTTTTCTCCTCTTCCAGCTCTCCCTGCAACTTGAGTTATAAGTTGATATGTTTTTTCTGTCGCCCTATAATCAGGATAATTTAAAGATAAATCTGCAGCTAATACCCCAACTAAAGTTACATTTTCAAAGTCTAAACCTTTTGCTATCATTTGAGTTCCTATTAAAATATCTGCTTTTTTGTTTTTAAACACATTATATAAGTTTTCATAAGAATCTTTTTTTCTTGTAGTATCATAATCCATTCTTATAACTCTACTATTTTTAAAATATTTTCGAACTTCACTTTCAACTTTTTCTGTTCCTATACCAAAATATTTCACATATTTACTTTTACACCTAGGACATACCGTAACAGAACTTTCAGTATATCCACAATAATGACACACCATATTTCCGTTATTATGATAGTTCAAACTTATATCGCAATTTTTACATTTAAAAACATATCCACATTTTCTACAAGATACAAAGGGTGAAAACCCTCGTCTATTTAAAAACAAAATAACCTGTTCTTTTTTTTCTAACCGTTCCTTAATTCCATTATATAATGCTCTACTAAATATAGAACGATTATTTTGCATAAGTTCTTCTCTCATGTCTATAATTGTAGATTTTGGTAATGGTTTATCAGACACTCTTTTATCTAAATTGATTAACTTTAATTCACCTTTTAATGCATTATAATAAGTCTCCAAACTAGGAGTAGCTGAACCTAAAACTACTTTTACATTTTTTAACTCACTTATGCAAAAAGCTATTTCTCTTGCATTATACTTAGGATCACTATCGGACTTATAACTTGATTCATGTTCCTCATCAATTATAATAAGTCCTAAATCCTCAAAAGGTAAAAACAAGGCTGATCTAGCCCCTACAGCTACATTTACCTTTTTTTCCTTAACTCTCATCCATTGATCAAATCTTTCTCCTTGAGAAAGTCTGCTATGAAAAATAGCCACTTCTTCCCCAAATCTTCCGTGAAATCTTTCTATCATTTGAGGGGTTAATGAAATTTCTGGTACGAGTATAATACTTTGCTTTCCCTTATTAAGCATATTTTCTACTAAGCTTAAATATATTTCTGTTTTTCCACTCCCTGTAACTCCATGTATAAGAAACTTGTTTTCTTCTGAAAACATTATAGAATTCAACGCATTTACTTGCATATTATTTAGAATCTTTTTATCATAATACTTGTAACTCCTATTACCAGTTCTCCAATCTATTTCAGGTCTTAACCTCAAAAATCCATTTTTAATTAAGGTATTCACAGAACTTATAGATAGATTATATTTACTTTTTATTTGACTTCTTTCTAGGGATTCTTCTTCCACATATTTCATAATACTTATATATGGCTCTTTGTTATATCTTCCTTCTAGTTCTTTAATTTTATATAAAATTTCTTTTTTCTTGAACTTCATGCCTTTACTAATACCACTAGGCAAAAATAATCTTATACATTCAATATATGTACAAAGATATTTTTCACGCATTATTTTAATAAGTTCTATATCACTTATACTTAATAAAGGTTCTTTTTCGCAAATTACTGAAATTTCTTTTATAGAAAAAGAAAAATCTATATCTTCTTCCTCTATAAACTCTACTACATATCCTTCTACTTGTTTATTACCCTTTCCAAAGGGAACCATAACTCTATGTCCTATCAACAAATCTTCTAAAAAACAATCTGGTATCTTATAAGTAAAAGGTTTATCTATAGCATTCGTTAAAGAATTAATTATAATTCCTGCATATTCACTCACTTTATCACCTTTTCAAAACTAAATGTAATTTACTATAATAAATAAAGAAAAAAGCGCATTAGCGCTTTTTGTTTATTAAATTAAATAATTCACTTGCAAGTTCTCGTTTTGTAATTCTCTCTGTTTGAACTTTTAATCCATCCTTAGATAAAATAGTAGCTTTATTATACTCTGATTTAAATCCAGTATCAGAATTTAAAATACAATTAGCAACTATATAATCTAAGTTTTTCTTCTTTATTTTTTTCTCAGCATTTTCTATAACATCATGACTCTCAGCTGCAAATCCTACTAAGACTTGGTTCTTTTTATTTTGTCCTAAAGTATATAAAATATCTCTGTTTTTTACTAATTCTATAGTAAATTCTTCAGAACCTTTTTTTATTTTCTTATCACTATACGCCCTAGGTCTATAATCAGCAACTGCTGCATTTTTAACTACAATATCAGCCTCTTCATAATATTTCATAACTTCATTATACATTTCTTCATTAGTATTAACGGAAATGTATTCTACTCCATAAGGAGGTTTTAAATTTGTAGGTCCTGAGATTAAAACAACATGGGCACCTCTATCTCTAGCTTCTTCCGCTATAGCATATCCCATCTTACCAGAAGAATTATTAGTTATTATTCTTACAGGATCTATTCTTTCTATTGTAGGTCCTGCTGTAACAATTACTTTTTTATCTTTTAAGTCTTTTACATCATATAATTTACTACAAATAGCTTCTTCTATTAAACTTGTATCTGCAAGCTTTCCTATTCCTTCATCTCCACAAGCAAGTCTACCTTTGACTGGTTCTATAAAATCATAACCATGTTTTTTTAATTTAGTTATATTTTCTTGAACTATTGAATTATTGTACATGTTACAATTCATAGCTGGAGCAAACACAACTGGAGCGTTAGTTGCCATTATTGTAGTACTTAACATATCATCTGCTATGCCATTTGCAATTTTTCCTATAATATTAGCTGTAGCAGGAACTACAGCTAATAAATCAGCCTTTTGAGCTAAAGATATGTGTTGAATCTCCCATGCTTTAGGTTCTGCAAACATATCTGAAATAACCATGTTTTGACTTAAACTCTGAAAACTTAAGGGACTTACAAATTGTGTTGCAGATTTAGTCATAATAACATGAACAGTAATATCACGTTTTCTTAACCTACTAATAAGATCTAAAGCCTTATATACTGCAATTCCACCTGTAACTCCTAAAACCACGGTCTTATTTTTAAGCATGGTTATTTGATACCATCCTTTATTCTTTGAACTGTTATAACGCCTTGATTAATCTCATTTATAGCAACTGTAAGTGGTTTTGTAGATTTTGTATTTACAAGTACTTCTTCGCCATCAATAATTTGTCTAGCTCTTTTTGAAGTAGAAATTATTAAAGAGTATCTATTATCTACCTTTTTTAATAAATTTACCACTGATGGGTTTATCATTGCATCTGAATTAGTCATTTTCATAGCCTCCTATTATATCTTCACAAAAATCTTTTTGTCTATCTGCTCTGCATTTTTCGGCCTTTATTATAGCCTCTATTTTTTCAGCAGCATTGCTTACTATATCATTTATTACCATATAGTTATATTTTGATACATAATTTAATTCTTTAAACGCCGATTGGAATCTTAAATTCAAACTTTCTTCAGTTTCGCTTCCTCTACCTAATATTCTATTCTTTAGTTCTTTCATAGATGGAGGCATAATAAATACAAATACACCTTCTGGATAGATCTCCTTAACCTTCAATGCACCTTGAATATCAATCTCTAAAATTACATCTATACCTGCATCGATCTTTTCCATTATTTTATCTTTAGGAGTTCCATAATAATTTCCGTATACCTCTGCATACTCGAAGAATTGGCTATTCTCTATCTTTTTTATAAATTCTTCTTTTTCTAAAAAGAAGTAACTTTTACCATTAACTTCACCTGCTCTAGGTGTTCTTGTTGTTGCGGAAACTGATAACCAATAAGCTTCATTCTTTAGTATTTCCTTACAAACGGTACCCTTTCCTGCACCTGATGGACCTGATATTACTATTAATAACCCCTTTTGTTTCATTTATTCATCCACCTCATCCATAGCTTCTTCATCCTTAACAGATAATCTATGAGCTACAGTTTCAGGTTGAACTGCTGATAAAATTATGTGGTCACTATCTGTTATAATAACCGCTCTTGTTCTTCTACCATAAGTAGCATCTATAAGCATTCCTCTATCTCTAGCTTCTTGAATTATTCTTTTTATAGGTGCTGATTCCGGACTTACTATAGCAACTAATCTATTAGCTGATACAATATTACCAAATCCTATATTTATTAATTTTATATTCATAAAACCCTCCTACATGTAATTATTCAATATTTTGTACTTGTTCTCTAATTTTTTCAATATCATTTTTAAGTTCTAAAGTATAATTTAATATTTCTAGGTCATTTGCTTTTGAGGCAATAGTATTTGCTTCTCTATTCATTTCTTGTACAATAAAATCTAATTTTCTTCCAATGGATTCATTTAAATTTAATGTAGATTTAATTTGCTCAACATGACTATATAGTCTTGTTATTTCTTCATCTATACTAGCCTTATCAGCAAATATAGCTATTTCCATAGCAACTCTACCCTCATCATAATTCTTCACTTCATCCATTAAATCCTTTAATCTTGCACTTAATTTATTTTTATATTCTAAAACCACTAGCGGTGATCTTTCTTTTACAGAATCTACCAATTGTGTTATATGAGTACATTTGTTTAAAAGATCCTCTTCTAATTTTTTACCTTCTTGTTTTCTCATAGAAAGTAAATTTTCAATAGCTTGTTGTAAAGCTTTTTCCATAATGCCCCACACTTTTTCTAAATCTTCTTCTTTTTGTTCTAATGAAATAACTTCAGGGTATCTTGAAATAGATCCTACAGTAACATCATCTCTTAATCCAAATTTTTCGCTTAAGGTTTTAAAACACTTTAAATAACTTTCAGCCAAACTAATATTTAAAACAGCTTCAGTAGATTCTTTTTCGTAATCTTTCTGAGTTATGTATATATCTACTTTTCCTCTTTTTAAAGAATTCTTAACTTGTGTTCTTATCCTGTCTTCTAAGGACATAAATGTTCTTGGAAGTTTCACCGATACTTCTTGAAATCTATGATTTACACTTTTGATTTCTATTATAAAGGTTTTACCACCATCTGTGCTGGTACCTCTACCAAACCCAGTCATACTATTTGCCATACTATTCACCTTCCAATTATGGTCTATAAATATACTATAAATTATACATAAAAAAAAATACTTATTTCAAATTTTATTCTTATCATATTATTTAAAACATATTTTCATAAAAAAATCAACTATTTTACACAAATAGTTTACAATTTATCAAAATAAAAACTCTCTTTATTAAATAAACCTACTAAATAAAGAGAGTTAATTTTATATTTTATTTTAACATAAATTTTAATATTATAGGAATATGAATTTTAATATAAATAAAATTGCTAAAATATAAATTACAGGTGAAACATCTTTTCTTTCTTGCCCTTTTATTTTTTGCATAATATTATATATTCCATTTATAAGTGCATAAGAAAATAGTCCAATTGTTAATCCATCGCCTATACTATATGTCAATGGCATAAGTGCTATAGTTAAAAATGCTGGTACACCCTCTGTAAAATCATTTAAATCAATTTTAACAATATTTTGCATCATAAAAAATCCCACCATAATTAGTGCTGGGGCTGTAGCACAAGCAGGTATACTTGTAAATAATGGTGAAAAGAACATTGCAATAAAAAAAAGTATTCCAGTAACAATAGATGCTAATCCGGTCCTAGCCCCTTCTGCAACACCAGAAGAACTTTCTACAAATGTTGTTACTGTAGATGTACCCAAAACAGCACCAAAAGTTGTACCTATAGCGTCTACTAAAAGCGCCTTTCCTGCATTTTTCACATGTCCATCTTTATCTACCATACCTACTTTTGAAGCTACACCAACTAAAGTTCCAACCGTATCAAAGAAATCTACAAATAAAAATGAAAATATTACAACTATAAAATTTCCTAACATTTTTGTATCCGCCATATATGAAAAATCTAATTTGAATGCAATTGGTTTTATACTTGTACACTCAAATATTTTATTTGGTACAAAAATCATATGCTTAGCTGCCATTTCTGGGAGTACTAAAGCATATATCCATGCTACTATAGTACTACTTAATATACCAAGTAAAATACTTCCTTTTATATTCTTTACACTGCATATTACAATAACTAAAATTCCCACTAAAGCTATTAATACAGTAGGTGAAGTTAAAACACCAATAGATACTTTTGTTGATTTATTTGCTACAACTATACCTGCATTACAAAATCCTATAAAAGCTATAAATAAACCTATCCCAGCCGTTACGGCTAACTTCATATTTTTAGGAATACAATTAGCTACTTTCTCCCTGACATTAGTTACTGATAACACTATAAATATGATACCTTCAACAAACACTGCTGTTAAAGCCACCTGCCAAGGTATATTCATACCATCTTTAGAACAAACTGAAAAAGCAAAATAAGCATTTAATCCCATACCAGATGCCAAGGCAAAAGGTAAGTTAGCATATACCCCCATAAAAATAGTGATAATTGCCGCTGTTATGCATGTTACTGTAACTAATGCTCCTTTATCCATACCTGTCACACTTAAAATACTAGGATTTACAGCAATAATATACGCCATAGTTAAAAAAGTTGTAATCCCCCCTATTATTTCTTTCTTAGTATCTGTACTATTTTCCCTAAGTTTAAAAATTTTTTCCATTAACATACCCTCCATAAAATAATAAAAACCTTAAGATAGTCCTATCTTAAGGTTTTTTATTTATATAAATTTAATTATTTACAAACAAAATTTATATATTACCAAAGACAAGCCTATAGTCGAATATTTAAGGTATTCGGTAGAAACTACTGAACCATATTTTCAGTATTATATAAGCAAGTTATTCGCTTGTTTTATTAATTAAATCTTATCAAATTAATATTACGTTGTCAATGGATTTTCGAACATTTATTTTTTTATCACTTATATTGTTCGTATTTTAATATATATCCTGCTCAAATATTTTCCTTATTTCTTCTTTATCTGTAGTTCTACCAAGGGCTACCATTAATTTTATTCTTGCTTTTTGCCCTGGAAGCCTGTCTCCAAATATAACCCCAGCATTTCTTAATTCTTTTCCTCCACCTTTATATCCATAACTATCTAGTACCCTTCCTTTAAAACATCTAGACACCATTACTACTATTACATCCTTTGCCATGGCTCTTTCTACAGCTTCAGCCATTTTAGGAGGTAAATTTCCTCTTCCCATAGCTTCTATAACTATTCCTTTGCTTCCTTCACTTACAGCAAAATCTATGAACTTACCATCCATCCCTGCAGCGGCTTTAATCAAATCTACCTTAGTTTCTATTTTGTCTGTTAAAACTTTTTGTTTATTAAGATTATCTCTGTAGAATATGGCCTCATTATTATCTACAATACCTACTGGTCCAAATTCAGGACTCTTAAATGTATTTAAATGCATAGAATGTTCCTTTGTAACCTCTGATGCACAATTTATTTCATCATTTAAGCACACTAAAACCCCTCTACCTTTGGCTTCTTCCGAAATAGCGGTGCATATAGATGCAGCTAAATTAGCAGGACCATCATATCCTAACTCTGAACTATTTCTCATAGATCCTGTAACAATTACCGGTTTATTAGAATTTAAAGTTAAATCTAAAAAATATGCTGTTTCTTCTAGGCTATCTGTTCCATGAGTAGTTACAACTCCTACAATATCTTCCCTATTTAAAAGTTTTTGTATATAGGCTGATAACTCCATCATAAGCTTTGGAGTAACATGTGGGCTTGGTAAACTTGAAAAAGTATATGTTTCAATTTCCGCATATTCTTCAATTCCTGTTACCATTGACATTATTTGTTCACCATCTAAAGTAGGTACTGCTGCTTGAAGTTTAGGATCAACTCTCATGCTTATAGTTCCCCCATTAAATACTATAGCAACCTTTTTCATACCTAAAATCCCCTCCTGTTTTTCAATTATTAATTTCATACAATCTAATTATATATCTACCTTTTAACTATGTCATGGAATAAAATTAAATTTTTATTCTTTTTTGATACTTTTCATCATTTTCATACTTTTTTTAAAATAATAAAACACTTTGTAAAAACAAAGTGTTTTATTATTAACTTTATAAAATTATACAAATTAATCCGCCATTACCTTCATTAATAATCTTTTCTAAAGTTTTTTGTATTTTAGTTTGAACATCTTCTGGCATTTTATATAATTTCTTTTGTAATCCTTCTTTTACTAATACTTCAAGAGATTTTCCAAACATATTACTTTGCCAAATTTCTGATGGATCATTCTCAAATTGTTCTAACAAAGATTTTACTAATTCTTCACTTTGTTTTTCTGTTCCCATTATTGGGGATACCTCTGTCTCTATATCGGCCTTAATTAAATGAAGAGAAGGTGCACTGGCCTTTAACTTAACGCCATATCTATTACCTTGTTTCACAATTTTAGGTTCTTCTAATCTCATTTCTGAAAGTTGAGGTGCTACAAGACCATATCCTGTTTCTTTAACATCTCTTAAGGCATCTTTAATCTTATCATACTCAACCTTCGCCTCATGAAATTCTTTTATTATACCTAACAAATCACTTTCTCCATTAATTTCACATTGACCTACTTCACTTAAAACTTTGTAAAACAAATCCCCCTTAGGATTAAGTACCATTGTTGCCGTACCATCTCCCATATTAACTTCTTTTAAAAGATTATTTTGAAGAAATTCACATTGTTCTACACTTTTAAATGATTCTTTTATATCCCTTAACTTAAATATATTTTTACACATACCCTTTACTACATTTAAAAAGTCTATTTTTAACCAATGTTCTGGAGATAATTTTTCAATCCATGATGGCATGTTTATTTTTATCTCTTTTACAGGGAATTCTTTTAATACTTTAGCAAAAATCTCTTTTATATGTTCTTCTGTCATATTTAAAACATCTATAACTTGTACTGGAATATCATATTTTTCTTCCATATTTTTTTTCAATTCTAAAGTTTCAGGTGCAGTACTATTTTTACTATTTAATACTACTATAAAAGGTTTATTAATAACTTTTAACTCATTAATAACTCTTTCCTCAGCCTCTAGATATTCTTCTCGTTGTATACCTGTTATAGACCCATCTGTAGTTACTACTATACCTATAGTAGAATGTTCATTTATAACTTTTTTAGTACCAATTTCAGCGGCTTCTTCAAAGGGAATTTCATAATCATACCAAGGTGTATTTACCATCTTATGACCTTCCCCTTCTTTATAACCTAACGCCCCCTTAACTATATATCCAACACAGTCCACCATTCTAACTTTTAATTTTGTACTTTCATCAAAAGAAATTTCTACAGCTTCATTAGGTACAAATTTAGGTTCTGTTGTATGAATAGTTTTTCCTGAAGCACTTTGAGGAAGTTCATCCTTAGCACGTTCTTTTTTATGAGGATTTTCTATGTTCGGTATTACCATAAGATCCATAAATCTTTTGATAAACGTTGATTTTCCCGTTCTAACGGGACCAACTACACCAACATATATGTCCCCCTCGGTTCTTTCTGCAATATCTTTATATATATCAAAATTCTCCAATATATACACCCTCCCATTTGCTTTTTATCAATATATATATATTGAAGAATAAATTTATTTATAACCTCTTTAAAAAATATTTTTATTTATATTAAAATATAGCAACGTATATTTCTAGTATTGTATTAAAGAAATTATTTTATATTAACATTTTTTAATTGATAAAAGTTTAATAAGAAAAAACCTCCTTGTGTTTAAATGGAAGTGACCAAACAACCATTAACAAGGAGTTTTTCGTATGTTATCTAATAAAAATAATAAACTAGTTTTTCATATCAATGATAGTATAATATTTATTAGGAGATCTTATAATTTAAAAATCTATAATTTCATCTTTTTTTTCTCTTGTCATTAATTCTTGTATACATTCCTTTACATTAGCTCCTTTATACAATACATCATATAAAGCCTCTGTAATAGGCATAGAAACATTTATTTGTTCTCTTAATTCATATATAGCTTTACAGGCTTTTACTCCTTCTACAACCATATTAACCTCTTTACAAGCTTCTTCCATACTCATACCTTGTCCTATTAAAATTCCTGCCCTTCTATTTCTACTATGAACACTAGTACAAGTAACTATTAAATCTCCCATACCAGTCAAACCATAAAAAGTTTTTAAATCACCACCCAATTTAACACCTATTCTGATAATTTCACTCATACCTCTTGTCATCAACGCAGCTTTAGCATTATCCCCATATCCCATACCATCTAAAATTCCTGCGGCTAATGCTATAATATTTTTAACAGCACCCCCTAATTCAACAGCTACTAAATCATCATTAGTATATACTCTTAAATCTTTATTCATAAAAAGATCTTGAACTTCTTGAGAGTACTTTTTATCTTTAGAAGATGCTACAATAACTGTTGGAATACCTATACTTATCTCTTCGGCATGACTTGGTCCTGATAATATAACTACAGGATTATTAGGAACCTCCTCTGAAATTATCTCGGACATTCTCTTTAAAGTTCCTTGTTCTAATCCTTTAGCAATACTAATAATAATTGTATCTTTAGATATAAAAGGTCTGATCTTTTTACTATATTCCCTTATAACATGAGATGGAAGAGACAAAATTAAAAATTTTGCACCTTCCACCGCAGTTTTTAGATCTTTTTGGCCTTTAATTTTACAAGATAATTGAATATTTTTTAAATATTTAGAATTTTCATGTTTTAAATTTATATCATTAATTACATTTTCATTTCTATCCCAAATAACAATATCTAAATCATCTCTTTTAGCTAATACAGTAGAGAGAGCAGTTCCAAAACTGCCCCCTCCGAGAAATGTAGCTTTAATCATTCTTATCATTCCTCTCTCTGAATATAAATTTAATTCCTGTACCTTTAAAATCAAATCCGTCTCTTAATTGATTTTCTAAATATCTTCTATAAGAGAAATGTACAAGCTCCGGATTATTTACAAAGAATACAAATGTAGGTGGTTTTACACCAACTTGAGTTACATAGAATATCTTTAATCTTCTACCACAAATTACTGGTGGCTCTTTCATCATAAGCGCTCTATTTATTACATCATTTAAAAGACCTGTTTGAACTCTAAATGAATAGCTCTCATAACATTCTTTTACTTTTTGTAACACTCTATTTACTCTTTGACCAGTTTTAGCTGATATAAATAGGTACTCTGCATAGTTCATAAAGTTTAATCCTTGTTTTAATTGTTTTGTGTATATATCTAAGGTCTTATTATCTTTTTCAACTAAATCCCATTTATTTACTACAACTAAAATAGCTTTATTTTGTTCATGAGCAAATCCAATGATTTTTTCATCTTGATCTGTTAGTCCTTCTTCTGCATCTATAACTAATATACAAACATCAGCTCTCTCAACAGAAGCTAAACTTCTGATTACACTATATCTTTCTATCTCTTCTTTTACTTTACTCTTTCTTCTAATACCAGCTGTATCTATTAAGACAAATTTTCCTTCTTCTGTTTCAACATAGCTATCAACAGCATCACGAGTAGTTCCTGGTATATTACTTACTATATTTCTGTCTTGGCCTAAAATTCTATTTATTAAAGAAGATTTTCCTACATTAGGCTTTCCTATAACAGCAATCTTAACAATATCCTCTTCTTCCTCTTCTAAAGCTTCTATAGCTTCAAAATGAGAAACTACTTCATCAAGCATATCTCCTAAACCTAGTGCCTGATTAGCTGAAATTGGTATAGGCTCACCTAAACCTAAATTATAAAATTCATACATACTATCTTCTAACTCTACTCTATCAACCTTATTAACAACTAAAACTATAGGTTTTTTACTTTTTCTAAGCATTTGTGCAACTTCATTATCTGAATCTGTTAGACCTTGCTTTCCATCAACTAGGAACATTATAACATCTGCTGTTTCTATAGCCATTTCAGCCTGTCTTCTCATTTGTGAGAAAATTATATCCTCTGATTTAGGTTCTATACCACCTGTATCAATCATTGTAAATTTGTGATTTAACCACTCTGATTCTGCATAAATTCTGTCTCTTGTAACTCCTGGTGTATCTTCTACTATAGCTATTCTTTTTCCTGCTAATTTATTAAATAATGTAGATTTACCTACATTAGGTCTTCCTACAATAGCAACGATAGGTTTTGCCATATTTATTCCTCCTCACTATATTCATTAATTATATTAATTAAATCTTCTCCTGTATAATCACATAAAATTATCTTTCTATCAAGTTCTTTTTGTAAGTCCTCAATAGTATAATCATCTAAGAGAATTTGTTTATTATCATCACTAAGTTCGTAGCCTTTTCTAATTACATTATTAGGCAAAATTATATTATCCCCAATTTCTCCTTTTTTAAGCTGTTCCATAATATCTTTCCCTGTTAATAATCCTGCTACCGTAATAGTTTCTCCAAAAAAATAATTTATAATTTTTTTAACTTCAATTTTTATATTAGGATTTCTATCCTTAATACTCTTACATATGTTATTAATTTCATTATAAGCGGAAACTCCAGTTACTACAGTAAAGCTTCCTTTTTTGTTTAGATTTAAATTATCTAAACTATTATGTATATTATGTCTAAGAATTCTTATCATACCAATTCCATCTTCTAATTGTCCAAATCCATTATAGAAATCATAATTTGGTACCTCTTCACCTGCCAAAACATAAAACTCATCAGAAAGTCTAACAAAAGGAGTTTGTATTTCCTTCATAAATTTTTCTTGCATAGGCTTTAAATCTTCAATTTCTTTCTTAGCACTTTCTTTTGTATAAGTTTTAAGTTCAAACAATCCTTCTCTAAACTTAGTAACCCCTACTGGAACTGCTGCTATATCATTCACATAAGGATATAACTTATATAAATCATTAATTGTTCTATAAAACTCTTCTCCATTATTAATTCCAGGACAAAGCACTAATTGACAATTCATAATTATTCCTGCTTCTGCAAATCTCTTCATATAATCATAAGCTTTACCTGCAAATCTATTATTCAACATCTTTTTTCTTAATTCGGGATTTGTAGTATGTATAGATATATTAATAGGACTAATTTTATATTTTATGATTCTTTCTATGTCTTCCTCTTTCATATTGGTAAGAGTAACAAAATTACCTTGTAAAAAAGATAATCTTGAATCATCATCTTTGAAATATAGGGTTTTTCTCATTCCTTTAGGCATTTGATCTATAAAGCAAAAAATACATTTATTCATACAGCTTCTAGCGCCATCCATAATACTTTTCTGAAACTCAATACCTATTTCTTCATCATAATCTTTTTCAATTTCTATATCCCAAATCTCACCATTAGATTTTTCTATAGTAATAACTAGTTCTTCATCTGTAGTTAAAAATTTATAGTCTATAATATCTTTAATCTCTGTATCGTCTATACTAATAAGAAAATCTCCGACTTCTATTCCTACTTCCTCAGCAATACTATTAGGTTTAACTTTGCTTATAAGATTTTTCATTTAAACCTCCTCTGATAAACAACATACATCACTTTATATTACCCTAATTCTCTTTTTTAGTCAATCTATTTACTTCAAACCTAATAAAACCCTCCTTATATAGGAAGGTTTTCATTAAGTTCCAACAGCAAAGTTTTCTATAGTTCTTTTTCCTTGAATGCTTTTAAGATAATTTATAAATTCTTGAGATTCTTTTTTATATTTTTTATCATAGATAACATTTAAATTATATGTTAAAGGATAAGTTAGTGTCTTAATACTATCCTTTGAAAAATGAACTCCATTAAGTTTTAAAGTTTTTATTCCATTACTTTTTCCATATTGCAAATTAGTATATCCGATATATCCTTCTTGTTTTACCTTACTTATCATCTCATCCATTGTATTAACAACTTCTACTTTGGAATCATACATAATTTTAGAAGGAAACTCCATAACTTGCTTATTAAATTTTTTTCTTAAAGTGTTATTATCATCGAACATTACAAATTTTATTATATTTTCTTTATTAGGATTATCTTCAAATCTATTTACTTTACCACTATATATATCTCTTAAATTTTCAAAATTTATATTTTCTAATTTAGAACCTGCACTTGTAATAATTCCTATACCATCTTTCCCTATAGTTTCTATTGCAATATTTTCTGTCTGTCTTTCTTCAAACCCCATAAAAACACATGCTTCTTTCCCTTTTTTTAATATAGAATCCACTTCGGCTTCATCTATAGTTTTTATTTCTATTTTATATTTACTATTTAGATTTACATCTTTAACTATACTATCAGCCATTGGTTTTATTACATTACTACAATAAAGAATGAGACTATTATTTTCTTCATTTTTAGCATTATTAAATTTTAAAGGTAATGTGGAACATGCTGCAAAAAATAGACAACTTATAATACACAAAAAAGCCAAGAATTTTTTCATTTAAATCCCTCGAATCTTTTAATGTTTTTCTTAGTTTTTCTCATATTATTTTTTTTATTCATTTAAATCAACTTTTTCACCTGTAACTAGATATATAGTCCATTCACATATATTAGTTATATGATCTCCTATTCTTTCTAAATATTTATAGGCTAAAAGTATTCTGTATATAGTATCTATATCTTTACTTTTTTCATTTATGGAATCTATAATTTTGGTAAACGCAAGACCATACAATCTATCCACTTCATCATCCATTGCACATACTTCATATGCCTTTTTTACATTGCCCTCAACATAAGAATCCAATGATTCTCTGAACATATTTAATATAATTTCTACTATGTCGTTTATCAAAACTAGTTCTTGTTCCATATTACTATTTTTAATTTTTATAGTCATTTTACTAATATTCACTGCATGATCTGCTATTCTTTCTAGGTCAGTTACTATTTTAGTTGAAGTAAAAATATTTCTAAGATCTCCTGCTAATGGTTGTTGAGTTGCTATAAGTTTTATTGCTTTATCTTCTATATCTTTTTCAAAATCATCTATTTCATCATCTTTTTTAATTATTTCCTCGGCCATAATAGAATCTTTATTTAAAACAGATTTAACAGCATTATATAATTGTTTTTCTACCATTGACCCCATTCTTATTATATCGTTGTGAAGTTCTTCCATAGAACTTTCAAAGCTTACTCTAACCATTTCATTCATCTCTCTTTCTTAGTACTTATAATCTATCCAAATCTTCCTGTTATATAATCCTCTGTCCTTTTATCTTTGGGATTATAAAATATTTCATTAGTCTCTCCAAATTCAATAATTTCACCATTTAAGAAAAATGCAGTTTTATCCGAAATTCTTCCTGCTTGCTGCATATTATGAGTTACAATTACCACTGTATAATTCTTCTTAAGCGTTTCCATTAATTCCTCGACTTTTAAAGTTGAAATAGGGTCCAATGCTGAAGTAGGTTCATCCATTAATATAATTTCGGGTTTAACAGCCAAGGTTCTAGCTATACAAAGTCTTTGCTGTTGTCCCCCTGACATACCTAAAGCACTTTTATTTAATCTATCTTTTACCTCTTCCCAAATAGAAGCACCTTTTAAGCTTTGTTCCACTATTTCATCTAGAATCTTCTTATTCTTAATTCCATGTATCCTTGGTCCATAAGCTACATTATCATATATACTCATAGGAAACGGATTGGCCTTTTGGAATACCATACCCACTCTTTTTCTTAAATCTATTATATTGTAACTTTCCGAATAAATATTTTTATCTTCAAAAATTACCTCTCCTTTAATCTTTACACTATCTATTAAATCATTCATTCGATTTAAACATCTTAAAAAAGTTGACTTTCCACAACCAGAAGGTCCTATTAATGCTGTAACTTTATTTTTATCTATCTCTATATTTATATTCTTTAAAGCATGATTACTTCCGTAATAAAGATTTAAATCTTTCGATACAATTATCATATACTTATTCTTCTCCTTTCTAGTGCCCTTCATATGATCTGCTCATTTTCTTTCCTATTAACTTAGCTATTATATTAAAAACTATAACCATAACTATTAAAACAGCAGCCGCCCCACTAGCTATCTTTCCACTATTGGACATCATTCCTTCTGAATTAGTTTTCCATATGAATACCGATAAAGTTTCCGCAGGTCTAAAAATATTTAATGCTCCATTTTTAGAAAATAATTCTGTTACCTTAAAGCTTATATTCGGTGCGCTCATACCTGCAGTATATAATAAAGCCGCTGCCTCTCCAAATATTCTGCCAGCCGCTAATATAATAGCTGTTAAAATTTGTGGAATAGCCCTTGGAAGAATTACCTTTTTTATAGTTTGCCATTTTGTAGCCCCTAATGCCAAACTTCCTTCCTCTACACCTTTTGATGAGGTGCTAATAGCATCTTCACTTACCCTTACTAAAGATGGTAAATTTAATATACTCAGCACTAATGCTCCTGAAAATAATGTAAATCCCCATCCTGTTTTATTTACAAATACTAAAAGTCCAAATAATCCAACTACTATAGAAGGAAGGGATGCCATAGCTTCAATTGAAATTCTAAGAATTTTTATAAACAAACCTTTCTTAGCATACTTTGCTAAATAGATTCCTCCTCCTATACCTAAAGGCACAGAAATTAATAAAGATAAAATTAGTATATATATTGAATTAAATAATTGTATTCCTACTCCTCCTTTACCATCAACGGTAAAAAGAGATGTTCCAAATAAAAATTTAGGATTTAATCCATGTATTCCATTGATAATAATATATCCTATTAGAAAAGCAAGTAATATTAATACAAAAATACTTATGCAATATAAAAATCCTGTAAATACTTTATCCTTAAACTCCCTATTCATTTATTTTTCCCCCTTTTTTCCTATAAATTTAATAATCAATATAAATAAAAAGGAAATTAAAAGAAGTAATAATGCTAAAGACCAAAGAGCATCATTCCACGGAGTACCATTTAAGGTATTTGCCATATCCATAGTCAAAACAGATGTTAAAGTAGTTGCTGGTTTTAATAAACTATCTGGATACTTTAGAGTATTTCCTATAACCATTTGTACTGCTAAAGCTTCTCCAAAAGCTCTTGCTAATCCTAAAACTATACCTGTTAAAATTCCAGTTTTTCCTGCCGGAAGCAACACTTTAAATATTGTTTGACTTCTTGTTGCCCCCATTCCATAAGAAGCTTCCATATACTCTTTAGGAATATTTTTTAATGTGTCTAATGTAAGACTTGTTATTGTAGGTAGTATCATTATGCTTAATACAATAATACCTGCAAATAGACTAAATCCTATTCCTCCAAAAATATTTTTTATTAAGGGTACTAATAAGGTTACTCCAAGCCATCCGTATAAAACTGAAGGTATTCCAACAAATAATTCTATTGCAGGTCTTAAAATTTTTTTGCCAATGTTTGGTGATATATAGGTTATAAATAAAGCTAAACTTATACTAATAGGAGTACTTATTAGTATTGCTCCTAAAGATACTAAAGTAGATCCTAAAATAAACTTAGCACTTCCAAAGGAAGGTATATCTCCTTCTGGAGACCAATGTCCCGAAAAAACGAATTCTTTTACAGATACACCATTGTTAATAAAACTTTTCACTCCCTTACTAGCCAAAAATAAAATAATAGAAAAAGTTATTATAACTATAAATACTCCACAAAAAGTAGCATATATGTTTCCTAAATATTCATTTTTTAACTTATTAAAAAAATTCTTATTTTCCATTTTTAACACTGCCTATCTAAAAATTATTTTAAATTTTTAACAGGAATATATCCCATTTTTTCAATAGTAGAACTATTTTCTTCACCGATAGTATAATCTATAAAATCTTTTACTACTCTCTTTCCTTCACCCTTTGTATACATGTGTTCATATGACCAAAAATCATACTTATGTTCTATAATATTTTCAATTGTTGGTTCTACTTTATCTATTTTCAATAAATTAATATCTTTTTTAACCTCTTCTGTTATATAAGGTAAAGCTAAATAACTTATTGCCCCTTTTGTACTTTGAAGAGCCGTCTTTACAGCACCACTAGAATCTTGAGTTATTCCCAAACTTTCTTGTTCTTTTTTGCCTTCCATAATTTTATCCAAAAAAGCTGCTCTAGTTCCTGAAGAAGAACTTCTATTAATTACACTTATTTCTTTATCTTCTCCTCCAACTTGTTTCCAGTTAGTTATTTCTCCAATAAAAATTTTTTGAATCTGCTCTTTTGTTAGAGAATTGACCTTTACATCTTTACTAACTACCATTGCAAATCCAATTCCACATACCTTGTTATCTATTAATTCTGCTAACTTTGTTTTATCTTTTAATTTCTTTTCTGCTAACACATCGGAATTCCCTATATCCGCTGTTCCTTCAGATACTTGATTTATACCAGCTCCACTTCCACCACCTTGTACATTAATTGTAACTTGAGGATTTTTAATTTTAAAATTCTTGGCTGTTTCTTCTACTAAAGGTTGTAAAGCTGAAGATCCAATGGCTGTAATAGTCTGAGCATTATTATTTTCTTTTTGTGCTTTAGTTGTTTCTGAACTTCCACATCCTACAAATGTCCCTATTATCAGTGTACTTGCTATTAATAAACTTATTATTTTAGTAAAACTGTTTTTCATATTTTATACCTCCAAAATTAATTTACTTTTATCCTTTAGCATTTTAATCTTTAATATAAATATACTAATTTAAAGTTAAATCCAAATTACTTAAAAGTTAAGTTAAGTTTTTTACATGTTAATTAAATTTTACAAAAAATAAACCTAAAGATTATCTTAAAATAATCTTTAGGTTTATGTTTCCTTTAATTTATAAATTTTATCCCTCTTCATATGGAATCTTTACTATAAATAAACTTCCCTTACCTAATTCACTTTCCACAAAAATTTCACCATTAAATAAGATGATTATATGTTTTACTATTGCAAGTCCTAATCCTGTTCCCCCGTTGGCTCTTGATCTTGCTTTATCTACTCTATAAAATCTTTCGAACAATCTTGATATTTCAGATTTTGGAATTCCCACGCCATTGTCTTTTACTGTTATAGTAAAGTACTTATCATAACTTTTACAAAGTATTTTAACATACCCTCCTAAGTGATTATATTTAACTGCATTATCAATCAAGTTAATAAGCATTTGCTTAAATTTATCACCATCACCTAATATGTTATCTATCTTATCTCCTTCTAAAGTTAATTTTATTTTTTTAGACTCCGCCTGACTTTTTATTAATAAAAATACATCATTTATAAGATCATCTACATTAATATATTCTTTTTTAATTTCTTTTTTATTTTCAATATGAGAAAGTATTAATATATCATTAATAAGCCTAGTTAATCTTTCTGCTTCATTATTTATTATGTCTAAAAATTTTTCTCTATATTTTACATCATCCACTTCTTTTAATGTCTCAGCAAAACCTTTTATAGAAGTAAGAGGTGTTTTAAGTTCATGGGATACATTTGCAACAAATTGAGATCTCATATTTTCAAGTTTTTTAATATCAGTAATATCCTGAACTACAGCTACCTTTCCTATATGTTCATTTCTATTTATTATATCTGTAGTCTTTATCCTAAGATCTCTTTCTTGAGGCCACATTATCTTAAATTCTTTATATTCATTATCATTATTTAAAAGAATTTTTTCCAACTCATAATCTTTAATATTATTTAAAAGAGATTTACCCATAATATCTTCATCAATTCCAAAAATTCTTTCTGCATATGGGTTTATCATAATAACATTAAAATTCCTATCTACTGCAATAATTCCACTATCCATACATTTTAAAATAGCCTCTAATCTATTTTGATTATCCAATGCTTCATTTATTGTTTTTTGCAATTTATTAGCCATAGAATTAAAATTTTTACCTAAAGCACCTAATTCATCAGCAGAAGTTATATTAACTCTTCTATTTAATTCTCCCTTAGCAATTCTATCAGTAGCAAAATCTAAATCTTTAATAGGCTTTACTATTATATACGTTATCTTATTACAAATCCATAAAGTAAATATTAAAATAACTACAATAATAATTAAATAATAATTTAGAAATTTATTATTTAAAAGCGAAATACTATCCATATAAATTGAACTTCTAATAATGTCCCCATTTTCTAACTTTGTAGCTAAATATAACATTTTTTTATTAGAAGAAACTGATTTTCTTAAACTTATTCCTTCTCCTTTTTCTTTTGCTCCCTTTATCTCATTTCTTTCATTATGATTTTCTAATTTTCCATCATTTAATTCTGTATCAAATAAAACTTTTCCTCTAGAATTAATATAAGTTACCCTAATTTCTTTCTCTTTTATATGATCTTTTTTAAGCCCTTTATTTTCAGATAAAAACGATCTCATAAGATCATTATTTGCTCTCAGATAATTAGTAACTAATTCTTCTTGTTTATACTCAAATACTTTAGATATTAAAAATATAACTATACCTACGACTATTGTAATAGACAAAAACATAGATATCATTATCTTTTTTTTCATCTCTAATCTCCTATACTAAATCTATACCCTATCCCTCTAACTGTTTGGATATATTTTGGATTTTTATCATCATCTTCAATCTTTTTTCTTAAATGTCTAATATGAACGTCTACTGTTCTAGTTTCTCCTATGTATTCATATCCCCAAATTTTATCCAATAAAAATTCTCTGGTCATGACCCTACCTTTATTTTTAATTAATATCTCTAAAAGTTCAAATTCTTTTAATGTTAAATCTATTTTTTTATTTTCTTTGCTTATTTCATGTTGTTCAAAATTTATAAGTATATTTCCAAATCTATATGACTTATCTTCATTTTGCATTACTATTCTTCTTAAAATAGCTTTAACCCTAGCCATAAGTTCTCTTATTGAAAAAGGTTTTGTTATATAATCATCAGCCCCTAATTCCAACCCCAAAATTTTATCAAATTCCTCTCCTTTAGCTGTAATCATTATAATAGGAATATTACTTAAGCTAGAATCATTTCTTATTTGCTTACAAACATCATATCCATCCATACCTGGTAACATTAAATCTAATAAAATTAAATCCGGAATTTCTTCTTTTGCAACTTTAATAGCATCTAGACCATTCCCTACACAAAAAGCCTTATATCCATTTTTCTCCAAATTAAATTTTATTAATTCTTGAATATGTTCCTCATCATCAACTATAAGAATTCGAGCATTTTTCATACCTTACACTCCTTATTTTAAAATATAAATTTATTTTATAAATACAAATGAAAACATTCTTCCATAACCATCTTTTTCTTTTCTATAAGAATGTAATTTAGTATCTTTATTACAATACGTACATAAATTTTCAGTACAAATATTTTCTCTTTTTATTCCTTTATTAATTAAGGTTTCAACTATGTATGCTTCTAAATTAATTTTGCCATTTACATACATACTTTCATTAAAACATTTTTTCTCTCTAAATAATTCTATAACATCTTCACCTACTTCATAACAACATTTTTTATTATGAGGACCTATATAAACATTTATATTTTCTTCTTTGGAATTATATTTATTCTTTAATTCTTCTATAGTATTCAAAACTATATCTTGTACAGTTCCTCTCCATCCACTATGTACTGCTGCTATAGCTTTATTTTGTTTATCTACAAGTAAAATAGGAACACAATCTGCTGTAAATACTCCTATAATTCTATTTAATTCATTGGTAATTAACGCATCTCCATCATACACATTATCATCTGCAATTAACACTTTATCAGAATGAGTTTGATTTAAATAAGATACATAATCAACATTAAACCATCTTTTTAAATTATTTAAGTTTTCAATACCCTTAGGAAAATTCTTATTAAAATCTAGATTTCCCTCAGCCGTTGAAAAAAACATATACACATTATCATAATTAAATTTTATAAACTTATAATCTTCTATATATTTAAACTCCATATTACACCTCTATATGTTTTTCAATTTATTTTATCATTAATTATACTTATTTTAAAATTTTCAGAACATATTTAACCTAATTTTAACCAATACCATAATATTTATTTTAATAAAAACTTGGGCTATGTTATAAAAATATTATAACATAGCCCTCCACTAGTACTTAAAATTTTATGATTTTTTTCTTTCCATGAGACTTTTTATCTCTTCCATAAAAGTATTAATATCTTTAAACTGTCTATAAACCGAAGCAAATCTTACGTAACATATTTCATCAACATCTTTTAACATATCCATGATTAATTCTCCTATGTACTCTGACCTTACTTCAGTTAACATTTCATTGTATAATTTTTTTTCAACTTCTTCAGCTATTGACTCTATTTTAGCTCTTGATACTGGTCTCTTCTCACAAGCCTTAATTAATCCATTTATGATTTTATTTCTATTAAAATATTCTCTACTTAAGTCTCTTTTTATAACGGAAATAGGTATATCTTCTACCTTTTCATATGTAGTATACCTTTTAGCACAGTTTAAACATTCTCGTCTTCTTCTAATAGCTGAATTGTCATCTGTAGATCTTGAATCTACAACCTTACTTTCATTATAATTACAGTATGGACATTTCATTTTTCAGCATCTTCCTTTAGAATTTATAAATTGTCATTCTCATATTAACATTTTTATTAAAAAATTTCCATACATAATTTCAAATTTTATCAAATTTATTAAAAAAATTTGTTATTTGTATTATTTTCTTTAAAATTTTCTGCATTAAATTTAAGTTCTGCATGTACTAAGATAACATCTATACCAATTTTATCAATATTATTCCAAGGAATTTGTAAGAAATTTTCCTTTCCAAACCACGAATTTTTTTCTTGTGGTAATAAAATATAATCTATTTTATATTCCTCACAATCAACAACTAAATCCTTAATATGTCCTAATCTTCTTCCAGTATCTATGTCAATAACCTCCATGGTTTTAAGATTATTTAAAGAAAATAATTCTTCCTGTATTACATTCTCCAAGCTTCCCCCTCCTAACATTAATATAGTCTCATCTCTAATATAAATATGCTGTTTTTTCATAAAATATGTTAAAAAAATAAGGCACTAAGGCCTTAATTTAAATAAATTTTCTCATATGCTTCAATGCAGATTTTTCTAATCTTGATACTTGAGCTTGAGAAATTCCTATTTCATCTGCAACCTCCATTTGAGTTCTTCCATTAAAAAATCTCAAATTTAAAATAAGTTTTTCTCTACTATTAAGCTTTTTCATTGCTTCATTAATACAAAGATCTTCAATCCAATTTTCATCTGCATTTTTATTGTCACTTATTTGATCCATTACAAAAATTGCATCTCCCCCATCATGATATATAGGTTCAAATAGAGATACTGGATCTTGGATAGCATCTAATGCAAATACAACATCTTCTCGATCAATTTTTAGTTCCTTTGCAATTTGAGATACAGTTGGTTCCTTATTATTTTTATTAATAAAACTATCTCTAACTTGCAATGCCTTATAGGCTATATCTCTAAGGGAACGACTTACTCTTATTGAGTTATTATCTCTTAAATATCTTCTAATTTCTCCAATTATCATAGGAACTGCATAAGTTGAAAATTTAACATTTTGAGATAGATCAAAATTATCTATGGATTTAATCAATCCAATACATCCTACTTGGAACAAATCATCTACATTTTCTCCTCTATTATTAAATCTTTGAATAACACTTAATACTAACCTTAAATTTCCTTGAATAAATTTTTCTCTTGCTATTTCATCACCATCTTTAAGCTTCAACAATAATTCTTTCATTTCTTTTTCTTTTAAGATAGGCAATTTAGATGTATTAACACCACATATCTCAACTTTATTACTCATCATAAGGTCATCCATCCCTTCAGTATAGTTGCATTAAAATTTTCCCCTTATGATTAGATTTTTATACATAAGACAACCTTATAACATTTTATTAATTTCTTTTTTTAATCTTTTTATTATTCTTTTTTCTAATCTAGAAATATAAGATTGAGAGATTCCAAGCATATCCGCAACTTCTTTTTGCGTTTTTTCTCCTTTACCATTTAATCCAAATCTTAATTCTACAATTTCTCTTTCTCTATTATTTAATTTTTTCATAGCAAGTATCAAAAGTTGTTTATCAACTTCATCTTCTATCATATTATATACCATATCATTATCAGTACCTAAAATATCCGAAAGTAGAAGTTCATTTCCATCCCAATCTATATTTAATGGTTCATAAAATGATATTTCAGCTTTTACCTTGCTGTTACGCCTTAAGTACATTAAAATTTCATTTTCAATACATCGAGAAGCATACGTCGCTAACTTAATCATCTTATTAGGATCAAATGTATTAACAGCCTTAATAAGTCCTATAGTTCCAACAGAAATTAAATCTTCAATATTAACACCTGTATTTTCAAATTTTCTTGCAATATATACAACTAATCTTAAGTTTCTTTCAATTAAAATAGATCTAGTTTCTTCTTCTCCATTTAAAATCTTGTTAACAAGCTTTTCTTCCTCATCCTTTGTCAATGGAGGTGGTAATGCATCATTTCCACCTATGTAAAAAACATTCTTTGTAAAAACCTTAAATTTGCAAAGAATCTTATTTAAAAATATCTTTAACTTAGTCATAATCTTTCCTCCTATTTTTATAAAATACCTCTAGATAAAAGAGCTTTATATTCTCCACTTTTGCTTAAATTAGTATTGCAAAATGCAATTATTCCCTCCTTAATTTCAAAAGATTTACTTTTGCTGAATAATTTAATACTAGTAGCCTTCACTCCTTTTAAAGTATCATTTTTTCCATTTACAACCTTATAGGGAATTAAAAATTCATCTTCTTTTTTTAAATCAATTTTATTAAATACATTGTCCTCCACAATAATAACGGGTAAATTCGTAACAGGTTCTCTTAATTCATTTCCTGTATCCAAAAAGGCTGTTACAGTTTTTTTATTTCCCTTTAAATTTATTTCTATATCATAAATCAAACTATTAAAGGTTATCCTGTCTTTAATATATATAACTACTCTATTTACTAATAAATAAGCAATCATCATCACTATAAGGAGTTTTTTATAAGGAAAATTTATTATATACGTATTTTGTGGAAGCACTCCTTTTTCTGTATAAATAAAAAATATACAAATTCCTGCAAGTACCATAGAATATACTAATAAAGTAAAGAACCCTTTAATCATATTGCTTATTTTATTTTTCATAGCTATAAAAATCATTAAAAATGCTATTAAGAATTTTAGTATTCCTTGTACAATCACAGGCATATAAAAAAATATAAAAAAGGCACATGATAAGCTTCCTATTAAAGCTGCAATAATATTTCTTAAAATACTATATTTTATATTTATAGTTTTGCAACTTAATGTTACAAGAAAGTAATTTACTATAAAATTCTCTAATATAAGCATGTCCAAATATATAGCCATAAGCATTCCCCCTTTATTTATATATTATATACTTATGAATTTCAAAATTTTGTCAATTTGTATAAGAAAAATAATTTTTTCAAATAAAATCATTCCCCTTCTTAATACAATAATCTCTATTTTTTATTTAAAAATAAATAAAAGCGATTTATAAAATAATTTTTTAATCATCTTATAAACCACTTTTATTTAAATTCAACACATTATTTTCCAGAAAAATATTTTCATAAACTTTTTATACAATTTTAGATAATAAATTTATAAAAAAGCTATCTCTCCATAGAAATTTAACTTCTATTTCGAAATAGCTCCTTACATAAAAACTTCAATTATCTACTTTGTCTTCTTAAGAAAGCTGGAATTTCTAATTCACTTTCTTCATAAGGCACCTTTGTTGCTGCTACCTCTTCTTTGGAAACATTTGCTTTTACTGGTGTTTCCTCTACAACAGTTTTAGGTTGTTGATCTATGATCTTCATGCCTGATTCTTTACTTTTATTTCCTTGTCTATCTGTATCAAATCCTGTTGCTATAACTGTAATTTTTAGTTCTTCTCCTAAACTTTCATCGATCACAGCACCAAATATAATATTTGCATCTGGATCTGCTGCTTCTCTTACAATTTCACAAGCTTCATCTAATTCTAATAATCCAATATCTTCTCCACCAGTTATGTTTAATAACACTCCAGTAGCACCAACTATAGATGTTTCTATAAGTGGACTTGATATTGCTTGTTTTGCAGCCTCAACCGCTCTATTTTCTCCTGATGAATATCCAACGCCCATATGTGCTAAACCTTTATCTAACATAATAGTTCTTACATCAGCAAAGTCTAAGTTTACAAGTCCCGGAACAGTAATTAAATCTGCTATACCTTGTACACCTTGTCTTAATACATCATCAGCATATCCGAAAGCTTCCATTAATGAAGTTTTCTTATCTACCATTGTTAACAATCTTTCATTTGGTATTGTAACTAGGGTATCTACCTTTTCTTTTAATTCCTTTATACCAAGTTCAGCTTGTAACATTCTCTTGCGACCTTCAAATGGGAATGGTTTTGTTACCACTCCTACAGTTAAAATATTCATAGACTTAGCTATTTCTGCAACAACTGGAGCAGCACCTGTTCCAGTTCCACCACCCATACCTGCCGTTATAAATACCATATCTGCGCCTTTTATAGCTTCAGATATTTCTTCTTTACTTTCTTCAGCAGCTTTTCTTCCAATTTCAGGGTTAGCACCTGCACCTAATCCCTTAGTAAGTTTGTCTCCTATTTGAATCTTTTGGGAAGCTTGAGATAAAATTAAAGCTTGTTTATCTGTATTAATCCCTATAAATTCTACATTTCTCAATCCTTCTTTTATCATTCTGTTAACGGCGTTATTTCCTCCACCACCACAGCCTATTACCTTAATCTGAGTAAGATCTCGCATATCAATATCTATCACAGTACTACCTCCTTATATTAGAAAAAATCTGCAAAAAACTCTTTAATTTTACCCATAATTCCTGAACCTTCATAATTTTGTTCTAAGTCTTCCTCATCGATACTAAAGTCTAGTTCTTCTTCAACTACTGGATTAGTAGTTTTTTTAGGACGGTCTAACTTTATACTCTTAGCTACATCACTAACTATTCCAACTGAAGTTGCATATAAAGTATTTGACGCTCCGATATATTGAGGTATACCAATTCTTACAGGTCTTTTTAATATATTTTCACAAAGTTCTACAATACCTTTTAGGAAAGAAATTCCCCCTCCTATAAGAACTATATTGTAAATTTCTTCATAATAACCACTTTCTTTTATAAATGCTTTTATAAATTTTAAGGTTTCATCTACTCTTGCATTAATAATATCAACTAAAGTATAATAATTTACTTCATATTCTTCTCTTTGAGACGTATATATTCTTATTTTCTCATCTTCAACTTTATCTTTAATAACAGAACCATATTTCAACTTAAGTTTTTCTGCCTCTTCATAAGAAATATTTAAACATAAGGATAAATCCTTAGTAATATTATCTCCTCCAAGAGGTATAAAAATAGTTTTACATAATTTCTGACCTTTAAATATAGAAATATTTATTGTATCATATCCTATATCAACAATAGCTATTCCCTTTTCCTTTTCTTCTGATGATAAAAGTGCAGATGCCAATGCAATAGGTTCTAGTGTAATTCCTAACACTTTTATACCTGCATTATTAACACTTTTAATAAGATTATTTATTATGGTACTTTGAGATAATGCTATTTTAGCATCTACTTCTAATTTTACTCCACACATACCTATAGGATCTTTTATATTATCGTATCCATCTATAATAAATTGTTCTGGTATAGCTGTAATAATTTCATTATTTCCTTCAACTGAAATCATCTTAGCTGCCTCTAATGCTCTATTAACATCACTTTTTGTAATTTCCTTATCTTCACTTTCTACAGCAACTATGCCTTTATTACTACAAAAATTACAAAGCCCACCTTGTATGCTAATATAAGCTTCATTTATTTTAAATTGTACGATCTTTTCTAAGTTAAAAATACACTTTTCAATAGCTTCTGATGTTACATCAATGTCTACTACAGCGCCTTTTTTAAGACCACTACAAGAAACGGAGGTGATTCCCATAATTTGCATTGTCCCTTCGCTGTTAACCTTGCCCATTGAAGCACAAATCTTTGAAGATCCTATATCTAGTCCTACAATATACCTATACATGAATTTAACCTCCTTAAGAGAATCCTCAAAATTATATATTCAACACAAAACTTATTTTTCCTTTTATTTTAACTATGTTTTTTGTAATAAAATGCTTTTTTTTTAGTAAAAAATTTTTAAACAAATAAATTAAGGTACGAAATCTCATCTATGTATATTTTAAAACCCTGATATAATTAATTAATTATATCACATAATAAGAACTTTATATACTTTATATTATAATATAAAAGAACCAATTTTAGCAATATTTCTTTAAAATTAGCTTATATTAATGAATTTATTATTTAAAAAAGATAAGATAATAGTACATAAAACTATTATCTTATCTTTTTTATTATAACATAAGCATTCTTAACATAATTTCCTTATCCATAGCATAAGTCAATGCTATATCTTTAGAAATTTCGCCTTGTTTATATAACTCTACTAAAGACATATCCATAGTTTTCATCCCAAGTTTATTACCTGTCTGGATTATAGATTCAATTTGTTGTATTTTTCCCTCTCTAATTAGGGTTTGTATAGTAGGATTTACTGTCATTAATTCCATAGATAGAATTCTACCTTCACCATTATGTCTAGGAATTAACTGTTGAGACACCACTCCTTGTAATACATTACTCAATTGTATTCTAACTTGTTCCTGTTGGTATGGAGGGAAATATTCTATAATTCTTTCTATAGTTTTGCAAACTCCCATGGTATTCATTGATGATAAAACTAATCTTCCATTTTCTGCTGCCGTAAGAGCAATAGATATTGATTCCTGGGTATTAAGTTCACTGATAAACACTACATCTGGATCTTCTCTCAAAAGAGTTTTTAAAGCTGTTTCAAAATTTTCACTATCTCTACCCATTTCTCTTTGATTTACAATAGATCTATTATGTTTATATAAAAACTCAATAGGTTTTTCTAAAGTTATAATATGTTCTGATCTTGTATTGTTTATTTCATTTATAAGAGCAGCAAGAGTTGTACTTTTTCCACTTCCGGTAGGACCTGTAACCAAAATTAATCCCCTATCTTTTAATGCAAACTCCTTAACTACTGTAGGCATATTAAGTTCCTTTAATGTTGGAATTTTACCTCCTACAATTCGTATGGCTAAAGTATCACTACTTCTTTGTTTATATATATTTACTCTAAATCTTCCTAATCCCGCCAATGAATAGGTAGTATCTATTTCACCTATTGTTTCATATGTTTTGTAGTCTTCATTTAAAATAGCTATGGCAAAATTTTTAGTATCATCTACTGTTAATTTTTCATTATACACTTTGCTAAGTTCTCCATTTACCCTTATATATGGATAAGCACCAACTGTTAAATGTATATCAGAAGCATTTTTTTCTACCGCTATTTCTAATAAGTCGTCTAACTTAATCATTCTAAGTTCCCCCTAAGTTCTTTATTTTCTTATACGTAAAATTATTATATAATTTAAACTATTTTTTTACAGTTTAAAGATTTATAAAGTTTTTTTAATGCTCTTTTTTCAATTCTAGAAACATATGATCTAGAAATACCCAAATATTTTGCTATTTCTCTTTGAGTTCGAGGTTTTCCATCTTGAAGACCATAACGCATTTTAATGATAATTTTCTCTCTTTCCGTAAGATCTTTATTAATTTTTTCATATAGCTTTCTAGTTTCAATCTTATTTTGTACAATTTCTATTATAGAATCTTCATCACTACTAAGTACATCCATTAGAGAAATTTCATTTCCTTCTTTATCTACCCCTATAGGATCTTGTAAATAAACCTCATTTTTTGTTTTCTTGTTATTCCTAATTAACATTAAAATCTCATTTTCTATACATCTAGCGGCATATGTCGCTAATCTAGTACCTTTTGCTATATCAAATGAATCTATAGCCTTTATAAGTCCAACTGTACCAATAGAAATTAAGTCATCCATATCCTTGCCTGTATAAGTATACTTTTTAACAATATGAGCAACCAATCTTAAATTTCTTTCAATCAAAACCCCTTTTGCTAATTGATCTCCTCCCGCAAATTTCGTTAAATATTCCTTTTCCTCCTCTTCTGTTAAAGGCTGGGGAAATGAATTATTTCCTGAAATATACGCTGTAAAAAAAGTCATACTTCCTACAATCTCTAATAAGCAATGTATAAAAATCACAGCAGTTCCTCCCAATATTGCTTATTATTATCATATGAATTATTTCCCCAAATGTTACTAATTCTTTTATTATTTTAACATACTATTTTCTTTTAAGTTAGTAATAATTTGTGAAAATATTGGTGCAGCTGTACTACCTCCATCTTCTTCTTTTCCTCCTTGGGATATTTTTACCCAATCAATATCCCTCACTAATACGACTGCAGAATATTTTTTTTCATTTAACTTGAAAAATCCTACAAACCAACCATCTGAATGTTTTTTTCTTTTCCCATTATTAACCTCATAATATTCAGATGTACCGGTTTTCCCTCCAACTTTAACTCCTTTAACCTTAGCTTTAGTGCCTGTGCCCTCTTTATCTTCCACCACATCAATCATCATATTTTCTAACAATTTTGCGGTACTATTCTTTATAACCTTTTCTTTTTTAGTCTGTATATTCTTTATTTCTTTATTATTATCATCAACAATAGCATCAATAATGTATGGTTTTACTAACTGACCTTTATTAATAATTACATTAGGTATATTAAGAGCCTCTAATGGGGTTATTCTTATCTTTTGACCAATAGCCGCATGTTTAATTTCATCTCTATGTATTTTATTACTAATTTCAAATTTTCCACTTACCTCATCTTGTAATCCTAAAATTGGATTTGTTAAATTAAACTTGTTAGCATATTTATATATGTTATTAAACCCAACTTCTTCTCCTACCTGATAAAACACGTCATTGGAAGACATAATAAATCCTTCCCTTAATGTCATTCTTTTTTTATTATTATGTTCTTTAATATTAGAATTACGCTTATACATCTTATCTACCCACACTATATTATTATCCAAAGCCGCCGCTGAAGTAACTACCTTAAAAATAGAACCTGGAAAATAACCACTATTAGAACTAGCACCTATATTAATATTAGGATGTCTATCATCTTTATTAGCCATGGCCAATATTTTTCCCGTATCACTTTCCATTAGGAGTACGCCAATATCTTTATATGAATTATACTTTTCATCTCTAATTATTTTTTCGACTGAAGTCTGAATTTCTTTATCTAATGTAAGTCTAAAATTTAGATTGTCATTTCCTTTAATATCTTTATTAAAGGTATCTTCTGATGTTAGATTTTTTCCTATAACAACCTTATCAACCTGATTATTTTTTCGAATATTTTCCATTGTCCTTTCCAATGTTCCTTCTTGCTTCATAGAACTATCTTTTAAATTATTTGCTCTATCCATAACACTAATTATATTCCAATTTTCTTTTAAATTAGATTTATCATATAAATATACATAAAATCCTTTTATATCTTTTAAACTTTTTAACTTATCATAGCAACTTTTATCTATTTCATATTTTATTTTTCCTGTATATTTATATTCTTCAACTTCGTCTGGGAAAATATAATTTTTATTACATTCCCTTAAAATATATTTAGCCTTTTTAATATTAAACTCGTCTTTATTTATATTATATCTCATATAAAAAGCTGGATCTATTACTGCATAATAATTTCTTGAATACTTAAAAAACTTTTCACCATTTTTATCGAAAAGCTTATAATTTTTATCTTTTAAAGTTTCAACATAATAATATTGTTTATTTAAAATATCTTTTAAATCTCCCTGTTTAACAAACTGGATATAAAAAAACTTTCCTATAAGACTTATAAAGATAAGCACTATACCAATGTAAACTCCCTTTATTCTTCCACTATATTTTCTTGAAGATAAAAAAGATAATATAGTTTTTTTGTCTTTCATCATAAAAAACAAACACCTCACTTTAGATAAAATTATATCCAAAATAAGGTGTTATATACAAAATACATTAATTTTCCGTATTTTCTAAAATGCTTCTAACTTTTGAACACAAACAATCAATAGCAACTTCATTATGTCCACCTTCTGGTATAATAATGTCTGCATATTTTTTAGTTACTTCTGTAAATTGTGAATGCATAGGTCTAACTACATTTAAGTACTGTTCTATTACTGATTCAATAGTTCTACCTCTTTCTTCTACATCCCTTAAAAGTCTTCTTATAAATCTAACATCGGCATCTGTATCCACGTAAAGTTTTATATCCAATAAATCTCTTAATGACTTTTCTTGAAGTACAAGAATCCCCTCTACGATAATAATTTTCCTTGGGTTAACTATTACAGTTTCTTCTTTTCTTGTATGTACTTCAAAATCATATATAGGTTTTTCCACCTCTGTTCCACTTATTAAATCTTTAACATGTTGTATTAATAACTCCATATCAAAAGCATCAGGATGATCATAATTAGTGAGAATTCTTTCCTCAAAAGTTAAATGGCTTTGATCTTTATAGTAACAATCCATTTCTAACACAGAAAGACAATCTTCTCCAAATGTTTTACAAATTTCTTTTGCAATAGTACTTTTCCCAGAGCCAGATCCTCCAGTAATTCCAATAACAAGTGGTTGCTTCATTATTTCTCCTCCTTAGACTTTATAAGGATGTCTTTTTCTTTTAGTTCCTTATCTACCTTTACAGTGAAAATCATTTTAGCTGCAGCACATGCTTCTATGTCTTCACCTTTTTCATTTTTCATTTGGCCTAATGTTATTTCCACATTATCGCCTTGTGCTCTTAATACTTCAACTTGCTCACCAACTACCGCTTTATTTTTTTGTTCTAAAGTAGCAGTCATAGTTTTCCTATCAAAATTCTTAACAACACCAATTACATCATATGACTTTTCATAAGCCGAACTATTATATACCTGTTTTTCTTCTTCGTCAAAATAAAAACCAGTATAATATATTCTATGACTTGGTTTCATTAAATACTCTAACCATTTGTTTTCAAATTTAAATTCATCCGGATTATCGAAATACGCATCAATTGCCTCTCTATAAGCCTTAGTAACTGATGCAACATAAAATACGCTTTTCATTCTTCCTTCGATTTTAAATGAATCTATGCCTGATTGAACTAGTTCTGGAATATGTCTAATCATACATAGATCCTTTGAATTCATTATATAAGCGCCCTTATCATCTTCTCTTACTTCGTATAATTCTCCTGGACGTTTTTCTTCCATTAAATAATATTTATATCTACATGGCTGAGCACATTGTCCTCTATTAGAATCTCTTCCAACTATGTAATTAGATAGTAAGCATCTACCTGAATAAGACATACACATAGCCCCATGAACAAAGGCTTCTAATTCTAAACTTGCAGGAATTTTTTCTTTTAACTCAGTAATTTCTTTCATAGAAAGCTCTCTTGCTAAAACTACTCTCTTTATTCCTTGATTATGCCAAAAAATTGCTGACTTCCAGTTAACATTGTTAGCTTGTGTACTTAAATGTAATTCTAAATCTGGAACAACTTCTCTTGCAGTTAAAATTATTCCTGGATCTGACACTATTATTGCATCTACATGAAGTTCATATAATTCTTTTAGATAATCTTCAAGTCCTTCTAAATCATCATTATGAGGAAATACATTTAATGTTACATAAACTTTCTTTCCTCTTTCATGAGCATATTCTATTCCTTTTTTAAGATCTTCATTGGTAAAGTTATCAGCAAAAGCTCTTAGGTTTAATTTACTTCCACCTAAATACACTGCATCTGCTCCAAAATCTATAGCAGTAATTAACTTTTCTAAATTTCCAGCAGGAGCTAATAATTCTGGTTTCTTAATCAAATTAATCCCTCCTTACAGTTACAGCTATGCCATCACCCATTGGCAATACTGAGGTTATAAATTTCTCATTATCATTAACTTCTTCAAGATAAGTTCTCATTCTTTTAACTATAGTTATTTTTCTTCTAACTAAAAGTTCATCAGAAGGTACCATACCCCTAAATAATACATTATCTGCAACTATAACCCCATCTTTATTTAAAAGTTCTAAACAATAAGGAAGAAAATGATTATAATGTCCTTTACCAGCATCCATAAAGATTAAATCATAAGGAGGAACCTTTGTATCACAAAGGTTCTTTAAAATCTCCTCACATTCACCTTCTTTAATTTCTATAGCCTGTTCAAATCCATATTTCTTTAAATTCTCTTTGGCCTTTGAAATCATATTTGGATCTCTTTCTATCGTAGTAATATGTACATTTTCTTTAGAAGCTTGCTTCATTAATATCGAAGAATAACCTATTGCTGTTCCTAATTCTAATATTCTCTTAGGTCTTTTAAGCTCAATCATCAGTTTAAGAAAATTGGCTGTTTCCTTTTGAACTATAGGAACTCCATTTTGTTTTGCATATTCTTCCATATCTAAAAGAATTTCATTATCTTCCTTTATTAAATTCCTAAGATAATTTTCCATGTAATCATACATTATTCCACTCATATTTTAATTCCTCCAAATTTCCTTAAGAAGGATTAGATATTTATTTATTTCTCATTGCTGTTCTCTTTCTTTGAGCAGTATCTAAAATTTTCTTTCTCATTCTTATGTTAGTTGGAGTAATTTCAACTAATTCATCAGATGCTATAAATTCTAAGCATTGCTCTAAACTCATTTGTCTTGGTGTTATAAGTTTTAATGCATCATCTGAACCAGAAGATCTTGTGTTACTTAAATGTTTTTTCTTACATACATTAACTTCTAAGTCTCCAGGTCTTGAATTTTCTCCTACTATCATTCCTTCATATACTTCTATTCCAGGATTAATGAACAATACTCCTCTTTCTTGTGCATTATATAATCCATAAGTTATTGAAGTACCAGCTTCAAATGCAGTTAATGATCCTTTACTTCTTTCAGGAATTTCTCCTTTAAATGGTTCATATCCAATTAATACATGGTTCATTATACCATTTCCTTTAGTATCAGTCATAAACTCATTTCTAAATCCTATTAATCCTCTTGATGGCACGTGGAATATTAGTCTAACGTATCCATTTACTGCAGAAGTCATATTTTGCATTTCCGCTTTTCTTGGTCCTAGTTTTTCCATAACTACTCCCATAAATTCTTCTGGTACGTCTATTGTTAACTCTTCTATTGGTTCACATTTTTTTCCATCTTCTATTTTGTATATAACAGATGGCTTAGAAACTTGGAATTCATATCCTTCTCTTCTCATAGTTTCTATTAGTATTGATAAGTGTAATTCTCCTCTACCACTTACTTTAAATGAATCAGCTGAATCAGTTTCTTCAACTTTTAAACTTACATTAGTTTCAAGTTCTTTCATTAATCTATCTCTTAAATGTCTTGATGTTACAAACTCTCCTTCTTGACCTGCAAATGGTGAGTTATTAACAATAAAGTTCATGCTTAATGTAGGTTCATCAATTTCAACAAAAGGTAATGCCTCTGGATTATTTATATCTGCTATAGTTTCTCCTATATTGATATCAGGTATACCAGATACAGCAACTATATCACCTAACATTGCTTCCTCAGTTTCAACTCTTTTTAAACCATCGTATACATAAACATTAGAAATTTTAACATTCTTTTGAGAACCATCTTTTCTCATTAAAGCTATTTGTTGATTCTTTTTAATACTTCCTCTAACTATTTTACCTATACCAATTTTACCTACAAAGTTATTGTAATCAATACTTGATACAAGTAATTGAAGAGGTGCATCTAAATATCCTTCTGGAGATTTAACATTCTTTATAATAGTTTCATATAAAGGAATCATGTTTTCTCCTTCTTCTTCTACTTCATACTTAGCTATACCAGCTTTAGCAGAACAATAAATTATTGGGAAATCTAATTGCTCATCATCTGCACCTAATTCAACAAATAAGTCAAATACTTCGTTAATAACAGCTTCTGGTCTAGCATCTTTCTTATCAATTTTGTTTATAACAACCATTGGCTTTAAGTTTAATTCTAAAGCTTTTTTAAGAACAAACTTAGTTTGTGGCATTGGTCCTTCATAAGCATCTACAACTAAGATAACACTATCAACCATTTTTAGTATTCTTTCAACTTCTCCACCAAAATCTGCGTGGCCTGGAGTATCAATTATATTAATTTTTACTCCATTATACATAACAGATGTATTTTTAGAAAGAATTGTAATTCCTCTTTCTTTTTCTAAATCATTAGAGTCCATTACTCTTTCTTGTACTTTTTGATTTTCTCTAAAAACATTACTTTGTTTTAAAAGAGCATCAACCAAAGTAGTCTTACCATGGTCAACGTGCGCTATAATAGCTATGTTTCTTATATCATTTCTTTGAAATATATTCATCTAAACTCCTCCAAGTTATTTCATCTAGTCTATTTTTGATTTTCTACAAATAAAAATTGGATACATTCTAGTACCCAATTTAAAATTTAAATCTTATTTTATTCTAATATCATGTATTAAAAATGTCAAATAAAACAGTATAAAAGATTTTAAACTTCCACTATAATTGGTAAAATCATTGGATTTCTTTTTGTTCTTTCGTATAAAAAATTTCTTAAAACATCTTTTACACTAGATTTTATTGTAGCCCATTCTTTAATTTTATTTTCTTCACAATTTTTAAGAACTATTCTTACTTGTGCTTTAGCCTCTTCAATTAAATCTTCAGATTCTCTTACATATACAAAACCTCTAGAGATAATATCTGGACCAGCAACTACCTTACCAGTTTCTTTTTCTATAGTTACAACAACTGTTAAGATACCATCCTGTGATAGATGTTTTCTATCTCGTAAAACTATATTTCCAACATCTCCAACACCTAAACCATCAACAAATACCTGACCAGAAATTACTGAACCATTTTTTCTTATACACTCTTTGGAAACTTCAATAATTTCTCCGTTATCACCTAAAATAATATTTTCTTCTGGTGTGCCAAGTTTCATAGAAAGTTCACCATGTTGTTTTAAATGTCTATACTCACCATGTACAGGAATAAAAAATTTAGGATTTACTAAAGTATGCATAAGTTTCAATTCTTCTTGACATGCATGCCCTGATACATGAACATCTGCTAATGCTTCATATATAACATCTGCACCTTTTTTAAATAATTGATTTATAACTTTAGAGACTAACTTTTCATTTCCTGGTATTGGTGTTGCGGAAATAATAACCATGTCACCTTTTTGAATATTTACTTTTTTATGTTCTGATGCAGCCATTCTAGCTAAAGCTGACATCGGTTCTCCTTGGCTTCCTGTAGTTATTATTATAATTTTATCATTAGGATACTTATCTATTTCATCAATAGTAATTAATCTATCTTCTGAGATACTTAGATATCCTAGCTCAATGGCCACAGAAACTATGTTTTCCATACTTCTTCCTGAAACTGCAACTTTTCTATTGAATTTTTGTGCTGCTTCAAAAATTTGTTGAATTCTATGAATATTAGAAGCAAAGGTAGCCACTATAATTCTTCCTTTTGCTTTAGTGAACATACTCTTGAATGTTTCACCAACAGTACTTTCTGACATAGTATATCCTGGTCTTTCTACATTAGTACTATCTGCCAACATAACAAGAACACCTTTTTTACCTAATTCCGCAAACCTTGCTAAATCCGCTACACAACCATCAATTGGTGTAAAATCGATTTTAAAATCCCCAGTATGCAAAATAATACCTACTGGTGTGTGTATTGCAATAGCAACTGAATCCGCTATACTATGACTAGTTTTTATAAATTCAACGGAAATAGTATCTAACTTTACAATATCTTTAGGATTTACTCTTCTTAAACTAACAGAACTTAAAAGACCATGTTCTTTTAGTTTAGATTCTACCATACCAATTGTCAATTTCGTTCCGTATACTGGTACGTTTAATTGTTTTAAAACATAAGGTAAGGCCCCAATGTGATCTTCGTGTCCGTGAGTTAAAAATATACCTTTAACCTTATCTTTATTCTTTACTAGGTAAGTTACATCCGGTATAACTACATCAATACCTAGCATTTCATCATCAGGAAACTTAAGTCCACAATCTATTACTACTATTTCGTTTTTGTACTCAAAAGCAGTTAAGTTCTTACCGATTTCATTTAATCCCCCAAGAGGAATTATTTTTATTTTATCCTTTTCTTTACGCAAAGTCCTACCCTCCTTTTAACCTATTTTACGTTTATATATAAATAAAAGGTTTACCCTTTATTCATGCATATTTTTTTTACAGTCTTTGCATATTCCATAAAATTTAACATTATGATTTAAAATTTTAAATTCATAATTATCTTCTATATTCTTTTCTAATTCCCCTAATAGATCACCTTCAACTTCTATAACTTTTCCACAAATATTACAAATTAAATGATGATGATGATGTTCTTCATTCTCATTTACAAGTTCATATCTACTACATCCTTCATCAAAATCTAACTTACATATAAAACCAACTTCTTCTAAAAGTTGAACTGTTCTATATACTGTAGCAAGCCCTATTTCTGGACAATCTTTTTTTACTTTTTCATATAACTCTTCTACTGTTAAATGATTCCCATTATTCTCAATAATAGAATTTAGGATTGCTCTACGTTGAGGTGTTAACTTATATCCCTTATCTTTTAACACTTCTTTCAATTGTAATATCTTCTCAGGAGATAATTTAGACATTTTAATTTCCCTCATTTCTTCTAAACCACAATATATTAGATTACTGCGAATATTTTAACTTGAATCTTAAATATAGTTTAATATAATGAGTATCTATTGTCAATTGATAATGTATAATTATTTTCCAATTTATAGATATTATTTAAAATTTTATTCTTCAAGAAGTAATTCTTCATATGCCTCTTCAACAAGTTTCAATTCCTTTGAATCTTCCACAGGTTTAAAATAACATTTTCCATCTTCTTCTATCATAGATAAAGCTAAGGCCTCATCATCATTGCCCTCTAACGGAGTTACAATTAAATATTTTTTATCTTTTACAAGAACTTTTTCTACTACTTCAAATTCTACATCATTATTACTTTCATCAGTTAATATAATTGTTTCCATGTCATTCTTCACAAATCATCTCTCCTCTATTTATTTTGTATATTTTTATTTTCTTTATTCTACTTATTTCTTATAATCTAAATATCCTTGAAGTATATATGTAGATGCCACCTTATCAACTATAGTTTTCCTTTTCTTTCTAGACAAGTCCGCTTCTAACATAGCTCTATGAGCTGCCACTGTTGTTAATCTTTCATCCCAAAAAATAATTTCTAAATTTAAAAATTCTTTTATTTTTTCTGCAAAATTAACCACTTTTTCCCCTTGAGGTCCTAATGTTCCATTCATATTCTTAGGAAGTCCACATACTATTTTTTCCACCTTATACTCATCACATATTTTTTTTAATTCTTCTAAATCGTAAGTTTCATTTTTTCTTCTAATAGTTGTAATACCTTGTGCTGTAAAACCTAAAGGATCACTTATAGCAACTCCTATAGTTCTATCTCCAACATCTAATCCTAAAATTCTCATACTTTCATCTCCTTTAATAAAAATTAATTTATATGTACAAAATCAACATCTCTCTTTTATTTAAAAATAAAAATGCCCTAAAAGGGCATTTTTACTTAATTTCTAAATAATGTTTTAAAACTTCTTCTAGAATTTCATCTCTTTCAAGTTTGCTAATCATAGCTCTTGCACCATTATAATTGGTAATATAAGTTGGATCACCTGAAATAAAATATCCAACTAATTGATTTATAGGATTATATCCTTTTTCTTCTAAAGATTTAAAAACTTGATCTAAAATTTCCTTGGTAACAGCACTTTTATCCCTAATACTATTAAATTGTAAGGTCATATCGTTGTCTACCACCTAGATCACCTCTATTCTTAAAATAAATATATTAAATATTTGATATATATTGTAACACAAAGTGGCAGTTTTTAAAATTATTTTTTAATTAACTTTAAACCTTATATTATTATTTTACCATACTTTCTACTATAGTAGGGACTTTTTCTATAGCTTCTTTTAATTTTTCTGGAAGTTTACCACCTGCTTGAGCCATATCCGGTCTTCCACCACCGCCACCGCCAGCTATTGTTGCTACTTCTTTTATTATCTTGCCACAATGTACTCCTAAAGATACAACATCTTTAGTCGCCATAGCTACAAACATAACTTTTCCTTCATTTTCACTACCTAAGATAACCAGACCTGAACCTAATTTTCCTCTAAGTCTATCTACAAGTTCTCTTAATGTATTACCATCCATATTTTCAGTAGTAGCATAAATTGCTTTAACACCTTTAATTTCTACTACATTTTTAACTAAATCTTCTTCTATAGATTTAGACATTTCGTTTTTAAGACCTTGAAGTTCTTTTTCTTTATCTTTAATCTCTGATATTTGATTTTGTATTTTATTTAACAAATCTTTTTCTGAACATTTTAATACTGCACATGCTTCTTTAATTAAGTCATTTTTTTCTTCCATATATTTTAGAACTTCAGAACCTGTAATAGCTTCTATTCTTCTAACCCCTGCAGCTACTCCAGATTCAGAAATTATTTTAAAGCTACCAATTTCTCCAGCATTTTTCAGATGAGTTCCTCCACATAATTCTTTACTAAATTCACCTACTGAAACAACTCTAACCTCTTCTGCATATTTATCATCAAATAATGCTATGGCACCACTATTTTTAGCCTCTTCAATGCTCATTACATTTGTAGAAACATTTGTAGCTTTCATAATTTCTTCATTCACAACTTTTTCAACATTTCTAATTTCTTCTTCAGTTAATGCTGCAAAATGTGTAAAGTCAAATCTTAATCTTTCAGGTGTTACATAAGAACCTGATTGATGAACGTGGTCTCCTAATACTTTTCTTAATGCTGCATCAAGCATATGAGTACCTGTATGGTTTTTGCATATGTTCTTTCTTCTATCTTCTTTAACTTCTAATAAAACTTCTTCTCCTGCAGATACAGTTCCTTCTAAAACTTTTATCATATGCATTATTTTGCCTGAAATATTCTTTTGACAATCTAATACTTCTGCCTTAAATCCTTCTTTAGAAATTATTCCTATATCTCCTATTTGTCCTCCCATTTCTGCATAGAAAGGTGTTTTAGAGGTTATTAAAATACCTTCTTCTCCAGCTTTAATACTTTCTTTAAATTCATCTCCATTTATTATTAATTCAACTTTAGATTTTAAGGAAGTATTATCATATCCACCGAATTCGGTTACTAACTCTTTTGGAATTTGATCTATTATTGAAAGATCTTTTCCCATATAGTTTGATTCACTTCTAGCCGCTCTTGCTATATTTCTTTGATTTTCCATTTCTTTCTTAAATGCTTCATAATCTAAAGAAAGCTCTTTTTCTTCTAAAATTTCCTCTGTTAGCTCAAGTGGAAAACCAAATGTATCGTATAATTTAAAAACTTTATCTCCTGATAAAACTTTTTCATTTGCTTCTTCTAATTCATCTATGTATGATTTTAATATTTCTATACCTGAATCTATAGTTTCAGCAAATCTTTCTTCTTCTAATTTTATAACCTTTTTTATGTAATCTTGTTTTTCTAAAAGTTCTGGGTAAGCCCCTTTAGAATTTTCAATAACTACATGACAAATTTCACTTAAAAATAATTTATTTAATCCTAAAAGTCTACCATGTCTTGAAGCTCTTCTTAATAATCTTCTTAAAACATATCCTCTTCCTTCGTTAGATGGAAGAATACCATCACTTATCATAAATGTAACACTTCTTATATGATCTGTAATTATTCTTAAGGAAATATCCTTAGTTTTATCTTGCTCATAAGTTACTCCAGCTTTTTTACAAACTTCCTCTAGTATACTATTTATAGTATCTATTTCGAAAATAGTATTAACTCCTTGCATAATTGTAGCCATTCTCTCAAGTCCCATACCAGTATCTATATTAGGATGAGCAAGTGGAGTATATGATCCATCTTCTTCTCTATTAAACTGTGTAAATACTAAATTCCAAAATTCAACTACTATATCTTTATCTGAAGCTTCTAAGAACTCTTCAACCGTAGTTAAAGTTCTATCTCCTCTATCAAAATGAATTTCTGAACAAGGACCACAAGGACCAGTTCCATGTTCCCAGAAGTTATCTTCTTTTCCTAATCTAAATATTCTCTTTGGGTCTATATCTGTTTTAGTAGTCCAAATATCAAACGCTTCATCATCATCTAAATAAATAGTAACATAAAGTTTATCTTTTGGAACCTCTAAAACCTTTGTTATGAATTCCCATGCCCAAGGTATAACATCTTTTTTAAAGTAATCTCCAAAAGAGAAGTTTCCTAACATCTCAAAAAATGTACCGTGTCTTGAAGTCTTCCCTACATTTTCAATATCACCAGTTCTTATACACTTTTGACAAGTTGTAACTCTCTTTCTTGGTGGTACTTGAAGCCCTGTAAAGAAAGCTTTCATTGGTGTCATACCAGCATTTATAAGTAATAAACTTTTATCATTTTGAGGAACCAAAGAAAAACTTGGTAACCTTAAATGCCCTTTACTTTCAAAAAAATTTAGATAGGATTCTCTTATTTCATTCAATCCCATTTTCTTCATCTCAATCTCCTCCAAACTGTAAAATGAGCCCAGTATTTTATTTTGATTATAAAAAAAATCATAACTTATGTCAATATTGCTGTATAGTTATAAAGAGTATCTAATAGAAGAATTTAAATTAAATTTAACTTTTTCAGTAACTTTAGTCAGTTTTAATAAAAATAATAATCTATATCTTGTATAATAACTTTTATTACAACTGCCATTGGTATAGCAAGAATCATTCCCATAAATCCACTAATTTCTCCTCCTATTATAAGAAGTATCACAACTAACAGTGGATGTATATCTACAGATTCTCCTATAATTTTAGGTGATATCAAATTTCCCTCTATTTGCTGTATTAACATCAACCAAACTGTAATCCATATACCTTTATGGGATGAGGTTAAAAACGCCACTACAATGGCTGGTATAGCCCCTAAAATAGGTCCAAAGTAAGGAATTATATTAAATATCCCATTAAATATTGATAAAAGCAGAGCATTATTTATACCATATACTATTAAAACGAAAAAACTTAATATACTTATTATAAAACTAAGTACTACCTGACTTAAAATATATTTACTAAGAACTATATCTATGTTTTTAGCAATTTTTTTTATTATTTTACGTTTTTTCGAAGAAAAGAAAAATAATATACTATTTATAAATGTTTCACCATCTATTAAAAAATAATATATAAAAATAGGTATAACTAAATATGTCAGAATGTTTTGCCCTAAGGACATAATAGAAAATATCATATTTTCTGTAACCTTACTACTTATACCATATATCTTTTTTATTATATTATTAAATAAATAATTGTTTTGCATTACTTGTATGTTGTTTAAAAAATTATTTATATAACTAAAAAGATTGTTTAAAATCTCTCCTATGCTATTAGTTTCATTAAGTAAACTAGGTATCAAAATTATTATCCAGACTACACTAAAAAACACTAATAAAAATACCAATATCAAAGCAGCCAGATATTTTTTTACCCCTCTATCTATCATACTAATATACACAGGTTTTATTATATAACTTAAAAATAAAGAAATTAATGTAACCTTAAAAAGAACTTTAATAAAAGGAATTTTTAATAGTAAATAAAAGAAAATAACCAAAATCACAATTAACGTATATTTTAAAAATTTATTTTTTTTAATCTCATTTCCTATTATCATTTTCTTCAACTCCGTGAATTTTACTATAAAAATAATAATTATTTTCTTTAATATAAATTACACTTTCTTCTCCCACTATTAAATCTTCTAACAATACAATTCTTTTTCCCTTAGTATAATTTTTAAAAAATCCTTCTGTTAATATTAGACTTTTTATAGAAAGGTCTTTATATGAAATAAAAAGATCTTCAACTATACCTATGATACTTCCTTTTAGATCATATACCTCCATCCCCCTAATATCTTTAAAATAAAAAAATTTTCCTTTTGTTCCTCCGTTAATTATGATTCTATTACCAAAATAAATTATATTATCTTGAAGAATATAAAATTCTTTTTTCAAAAAGCTATTTTTTTTAATTTTAAATCCCTTTACTGTTTTATTATCTAAATCAATAATTAGGTCTTGTACTACTCCTAAAAATTTTCCTTTTTCATCAATAACTTTTTTATTAATAATATCTCTTTTTTTATACACATTATCACTCTACTTTTAAAATTTACTTTAGTCATATTACTAATGTGCATCTTTTGCTAAAAATTTATACTATAAAATTTGATATAAAAAAACATTTACCTTTATAAAATAAAAGTAAATGTTTTTTGATTTATTCTTCAATTTCTTCTTTTAGATTATCTTCCCAAGGTTGTAATCCCTGAGAGATTCTATAATTATTAATAGCTTTATGAATAGTTTGTTCTGCCAATACTGAACAATGTATCTTAACACTTGGAAGTCCATCTAAGGCTTCTATTACTGATTTATTAGTAAGTTCAAAAGCTTCTTCCAAAGTTTTATTTTTTATAAGTTCAGTTGCTATACTAGCAGATGCTATAGCTGAACCACACCCAAATGCTTTAAATTTTACATCTATTATCTTATTTTCTTTTATTTCTAAATAAATTTTCATTACATCCCCACATTTAGGATTTCCTTCTTCTCCAATACCATTTGCATTAGGTAATACTCCTACGTTTCTCGGACAGTAAAAGTGATCTAATACTTTATCACTATATTCCATCATTATGATCATCCCCTTAATATCTTCAATTAGAAAATATAAATTATATATGTATAATAATTATAATATTTCTTCTATTATTCCCCCACCTACAACAAAATTATCTTTATAAAAAACTACTGATTGACCTTTTGTAATAGCTCTTTGTTTTTCTCTAAACACAGCTTTTAATTTACCATTTTCTAAAGGATATATAGTAGCTGGCGAAAGTTTAGCACTATATCTTACCTTTCCCAACACCTCCATAGGTTCTTTAAGTTCATCCATATATATTAAATTAACATCTTTAGCTATAAGTTCGGTTTTGAATATTTCTTCTTCATCACCTATTACTACTTGGTTTTTTTCTGGAATAATATCTGTAACGAATACAGGCTTACCAAGTGCTAGCCCAAGGCCTTTTCTCTGCCCTATAGTGTAATAAACAATACCTTTATGTTTTCCTAAAATCTGGCCATTTTTATCAACAAAATTTCCTGGTTTTACTTTATTTTTCTCTACACTTTTTTTGATAAATTCACCATGATTATTATCAGGAATAAAACATATTTCTTGACTATCTTTTTTTCTAAACACATCTAATCCTATTTTTTCTGCTATGGATCTAATTTCAGTTTTCTCATATTTTCCACATGGCATTAAAATATGTGCTAATTGATCTTGTGTTAAATTATACAACATATATGTTTGATCTTTTCTTTCATCTTCTGATCTTTTTAGAAGATATCTTCCATTTTTTTCGATAACTTCTGCATAATGTCCTGTGGCAATATAATCTGCACCTAATGCTTGAGCTTTTCTTAAAAACTCATTAAATTTAATAGTTTTATTACATACTACACATGGATTAGGAGTTTTTCCCCCTAAATATTCTGAGATAAAATTGTCTATTACATTTTCTTTAAAACTTTTTTTAAAATTCATTACATAAAAAGGTATATCAATTACATCAGCTACACGACGTGCATCATTAGCGGCAGATAAAGAACAACAACCGCCTTCATTTTCCACATAATCCGGGTCATCTGGAGACAACTTCATCATAATTCCAATAACCTCATATCCTTGTTCTTTCAAAAGATATGCAGCTACTGAAGAATCTACTCCTCCACTCATTCCAATAACAACTTTTTTCTTCATATTCTTCTCACCTTTAATCTACGTATTTAAAGAAATAAGCTCCTTAAATTTAAATTTAAAGGAGCTTATTTCTTTTTATAATTTATTCACCATGAACCTGTTCGTGAATATCATCATGTTCTTTATAATCCCAAGGATCTAATCCAGCTTTTACTCTATAATCATTAATAGCTTTATGAATAGCTTCTTCTGCTAAAACAGAACAGTGCATTTTAACTGGTGGAAGACCATCTAATGCCTCTGCCACTGCTTTATTTGTAAGAGTCCAAGCATCCTCAACATTCTTTCCTTTAATAAGCTCAGTTGCCATACTTGATGATGCTATAGCTGAACCACAGCCAAAAGTTTTAAACTTTACATCTTTTACTATATCATCTTCTATTTTTAAGTATATTTTCATTATATCGCCACATTTTGGATTTCCAACTTCGCCAATACCATTTGCATCAGGAATTTCTCCAACATTTCTTGGATTTGTAAAATGATCCATAACCTTTTCACTGTACATCATAATTATTTTTCCCCTTCCTTTAAAAAGTCATCCCATAATGGTGACATATCTCTTAATCTTTGTACCACCTGTGGCACTACTTCTAATACGTGTTTTATATCTTCTTCAGTATTTTCATCACCTAAAGATAGTCTTAAAGATCCATGTGCTATTTCATGAGGTAAACCTATAGAAAGTAATACATGTGATGGGTCTAAGGAACCTGATGTACAAGCGCTTCCACTAGATGCTGAAATTCCTTGAGAATCTAAAAGCAATAACACTGATTCACCTTCTATAAATCTGAAACATATATTAACGTTTCCAGGTAATCTCTTATCTCCCATTGGTCCATTTAATCTTGAATAAGGTATTTTTAATAGGCCTTCTATTAACTCATCTCTCATTTTCACAAGCTTTGCATTATTCTCTTCCATATGTTCACAAGCAAGTTCTAAAGCTTTACCTATACCAACTATTCCTGCTATATTCTCTGTACCAGCTCTTCTTCCTCTTTCTTGTCCTCCACCATGTACTAAATTAGCAATTCTAATTCCTTTTTTTATATAAAGAACACCAATTCCTTTAGGTCCATAAAACTTATGTCCGGCCATAGATAATAAATCTATATTCATATCTTTAACATCTACTGGTACATGTCCTACTGCTTGAACTGCATCTGTATGGAAAAATATTTTCTTTTCTCTACATATTTCTCCTATTTCTTTTATAGGTTGGATAGAACCTATTTCATTATTTGCAAACATTACAGTAACTAATATAGTTTTATCTGTAATAGCATTTTTCAAATCTTCTATATCTACGATTCCTTCTTCATTTACATCTAAGTAAGTTACTTCAAAACCTTGTTTTTCTAAAAACTCACAGGTATGTAATATTGCATGATGTTCTATTTTTGTAGTTATAATATGATTTCCTTTATTTTTATGAGCAAAAGCAATACCTTTTAATGCCCAGTTATCTGCTTCTGAACCACCACCTGTAAAGAAAATTTCACTTTCATCAGCATTTATACATTTAGCAATTCTAGCTCTTGATTTATCAATCGCCTTTTTAGTTTCTCTTGATAAAGAATATATAGATGATGGATTTCCAAAGTATTGTGTAAAATAAGGTATCATTTCATCTAAAACTTCTTTTTTAGTGTAAGTTGTAGCTGCGTGATCCATATATACGTGCTTATTCATTGATATCCGCTCCTTTATGTAATAATTTTTCCCAAAATTTTATTTTTATTATTTATCTTTTTAATTGTGTAGTATCAATGGTAATCTTTTTCATATCTTTATAATCATTAACCATATCCTGAAGAGTTATAGAATGTGTCACTTCTTCTATACTTTCCTTTATCTTTTTCCATAATAATCTTGTAGGACATGCCTCAATATTATCGCACGATTCTTCTACGAGACAATTTGAAATTTCTATGGGTCCTTCTAATAACTCTATAACTTCATGTATAGTAATTTCTGAAGGATCTCTATTTAAAACATATCCACCCTGTGCACCCCTTATACTTTTTATAATGCCTGCTTTTCTTAAAGTAGCAAAAAGTTGTTCTAAATAATATTCAGAAATATTTTGTCTTTCTGAAATTGATTTAATAGACACAGGTTCATCGCCATAATTTATAGCTAAATCTACCATGGCCTTTACTCCATATCTGCCCTTAGTAGACAACTTCATTCAATCACTTCCTTATTGTTGAGTGTTTTACTCTGATTTCATATTAGCAAATCAGAGTATTCTTGTCAACAATAATTTTTTCTCATTTTATAAGTTAAATATTTATCTTATTTAAATATGATTTAATTGCATTTTCCATCTTATTTTCTCCAGGTATATAATACTTTTCATTTTTTAAAGTTTCTGGCAAATACTGTTGTTTTATATAATTATTTTTATAGTCATGTGGATATTTATAGGTTTTTCCTCTTTCCAAAGCTTTAGCTCCTTCATAATGTGCATCTTTTAAATAATTGGGTATTTCTCCTATATTTTTTGTTTCTAAATCATTTATAGCCTTACTAATAGCCATATATGCTGAATTTGATTTAGGTGAAGTAGCCAATAGTAACGTGGCTTGTGCTAAAGGTATTCTTGCCTCTGGAAATCCTAACTGCATAGCTGAATCAACACAGGTCTTTACCATTGTAATTGCATTGGGATATGCAAGCCCTATATCTTCCGATGCAATTACTAAAAGTCTTCTGCAAATAGATACTAAATCTCCTGATTTTATAAGTCTTGCAAGATAATGTACACTTGCGTCGGGATCACTACCTCGTATAGACTTTTGAAAAGCACTTAAAATATCATAATGACTATCTCCATCTCTATCATAATCAAAACTTTTCATTCCACTACATTCCTCAATAACTTTTAAATCAATAAAAATATCACCATTTTCATCTTTAGAAGTATATAATATTGCAGTTTCTAAAATATTTAGAGCTTTTCTAAAATCTCCTCCACACACTTTAGCTATATGGCACATAGCATCTTCTTCACATTTAATAAATTTTTTTCCTATATCTTGTTCAATTTTATTAATAGCTACCTTTATACCTATTAATATGTCTTTTTCTAATAAAGGCTTAAATTCAAAAACTAGTGCTCTACTTAAAATAGCTTTATAAACATAGTGATAAGGATTTTCTGTAGTACTGGCAATTAACGTTATCTTTCCATTTTCCATAAATTCCAATATAGATTGTTGTTGCTTTTTATTAAAATTTTGTATCTCATCTATGTACAGAACTATACCATTTATATTTTCTATAGTATTTAATTCTCCAATAATAAGTTGAATATCCTTAACAGACGCCGTAGTAGCATTCAGTTTATAAAATTTTTTATTAGCTGTATTTGCTATAATATTGGCTACAGTAGTTTTTCCCACTCCTGGAGGTCCATAAAAAATCATACTACGTATATTTTTACTTTTTGCCATTCTATTTAGAATTTTATTTTCTCCTAAAATATGCTCCTGACCTATTACCTCTTTTAAAATTTTAGGTCTTATTTTATCAGCTAGTGGCATAGTTTCATCTCCTTACTATAATGCTATTTTTAACATTAATTGACTAATTTATATGATAAATAGATTTACATCATAAATATACTATACCAAAACTCTCCATGTAAACCTACTAAAAATCTTTAATACTTTTTAAATATGAAATATATCCATATTATTTCAACTTATATTCTAATTTATTTAATAATTACAAAATTTTTATAGCATTAAACTTTATACTCTGCACATACTATTATTGAACCAAATAACTCTTGTAATAACTGCAAGATAAAATCGGAGGAGAATACTATGAGTAAACAAAAAAAAGAATTGCCACTTAATGAATTCTCTCATTTTCATGCTTTTTTAGAAAAGCAAAGGGATAGTTTAAACTCTGTAAACGGTTATAAATCAAGAGATTTGCAAGTTAGTACAAAAGTTAACAAAAAATAAGGTTTAACTTATATGTTTTTTAATTTATTTTAATTAATTCTACCTAAATTACCTTAATAATAAAAAAGAGATTTTCAAATTAATTTGAAAATCTCTTTTTATTATATCCTTTTATACTCTACTTTAATATATACATAATTTATGTTAATTATTTTTAATCTTTTAATATAAGTATATTCTTATAATATTTGTATATTAAGGAATATTTATGTATACTGATTATATGCGTTAAATAAGTTTAATTTTTAAGTTAAGGCGATGAATACAATGATTAATAATTTAAAAAATAATGAAAATATAAGACAACTTATTACCTATGCATTAGTTGGAACTTGTAACTTTATTTTAGATATAGCAGTGCTAAATTTATTAATGTTTATTTTTAAAATATATAAAGGTCCTATTTTAATTATCTTTAATATACTCTCATTTATTACGTACTCTATAAATGGATATTTTTTTAACAAAAGATTCACGTTTAAATCTAATAAAAATTCTTATTTCAAGTATGCTTCAGTTTTAGGAATCTTTATGTTAATTAATGGTGTTATTTTTTCTTTTCTAAGTTTGTATAACATACCAAACATATCTCAACTATTATGGGCTAATATTAGTAAAGCTATAGCTTCTATTTTATCTGGATTTTTAGCTTTTTTAGTTAATAAATTTTTTGTTTTTAATCATTAATTTTTTTATAACTTTACTTAAAATAATAGCTAAGTATAATTTTTTATACCTAGCTATTATTTTAAAATTTTAATTATATTAAATAATCTTTTATTAATAATTATATGTTTTACAAAACTCACATATAGAAATATTAAGTTGTTTATTTTCAACCACTTTTTTATATGAACATAGAAATTCACTTAATTCATTATCTTGCAAGTCAATTGATTTCTCACTTTTTAAAAGTACATTTTCATTTTCTAAATGAATAGATAAATTATTTATGTCATTTTTTATTGAATAAGTAATAACCATAGAATTACCTATTCTACCCTTATACTTCTCTTGAAAACCCATAGTCTTTCTAATTACTTCATAATCCGTTCCCAAGTTATTTTTATTTAAATCTATTCCATAGCTTTTCATTTCTTCTTCTAAATTTTCCATATCAAATCCATATCTTTTCATAAATTCTTTTTGGATATTAAAGAATTTCTCTTGTGAAATATTATTTTCCCCCATATACTTCATTATTTTTTTAGAGAATTCTGCCATAGTAATTTCACCTTGAGCCACAGAATAATATAAAGAGTATATATATTGTTCAAATTTATCAATCTCTTTATCACTAGCTTTATTTTTTAACTCATTAAAATCAATAATTCTATCCATGAATCTACCCTCCAATTTAGTATATATACATTATACCTTCTTTTCTTAATAAATAATGAATTTAAGATTAAAAATACTTATATTATGTATTATACAAAGAAAAAATAAGCACTAACACAAAGTTTACCTATTAATATAGAAACTTCAAATAACCAAAGAAATCCCCATATAATTATTATATATTTAAGTATATTATATTTTTTTAATAATTCTTTTAACTTCTTTCTTTTAAAAAATATTATGTATGTTCCAATAAAAATAAACGTATCAATTATAATCTTAAAATAACATCTATTCTTAATATCTAATACTATTATAATCAATGAACTTATAAACAAAAATAAGCCTAGAAGATTACGCCCCAAAACAGAGTTTTTACCTTTCACCATAAACTTCCCCCCGTAATTTTCCCATTCCTTCATTAAACACTATTATAACATTAAAGTATATAAATATTAAGTTACATAAATATTAAAATTTAAACAATAAATATTATTCTAAGTAATTTCCTTTTCCAATATACTTTTCCAATAATTTGTTTATTGTTTCTTTTTCTTTAAATTTCCACTTATTTTTTAAAAATATAGTATTACTTTTAGTTACCACTTTTAATGTATTTTTATTCCAAATATAATACTTAATCTCATGCCATTGTAAACAATTATTTTTAAGCAAAATCCCTTTCTCAGTAATTAATAAATAATCTCTTTTTATATATAAAGATACTAATATAAGAAAAATCCCTAAAAAACAAATATAATATAATGGTTCAATTTGTATCATTCTATTTTTTTGAATATAATAAAGTAGTATTTCAATATATATTATAAAAAATATCATAAATCCATATTTATGTATTTTAAAAAGACTTTTATTCTTATCATATAATAAATTGGGTCCTAAATATTTTCTATTTGCAAAATTCCTAGCACTAGTGATTATAAGTACTCCCCATATTACTATGTTTATTATAAGCATAATCATATTTATTTCCTCTCACTTCTTAAACTTTTATATTAATAATTATAGAAATTTTTTAAAAGTATATCAACATTTTTTACACTTTGTTAACATTTTCTTTTAAAAAGTGAAAGTAAACATCTATTTTTTTATTAAATAATAATATTTAAATTCCTTTCTTTTTCTCTCTAGATTCAATACTATTTTTTAATACATGTATAAATTCTGGATTAGTTCCACAACATCCTCCTACAACAGATACTCCTATATCCACCATCTTATTAAGTGCATTACTAAATTCCCAAGGTGTAATTTCATAAATATTTTCACCATTTTTTTTCTTGGGTATTCCTGCACTAGGTTGCATTATTAGTGGCAGATTGGTATACCTTTTAAATTCTTTAGCTACTACTATTAAACCTTTAGGTCCCATAGAACAATTTGCACCTATACACTGTATTCCTAACGGCTCCAATATTTTAACTACATTTTCTATACTTTCTCCTAGTAGTGTTGTGTTTTCCTTTGTAAAAGTTAAACTACAAATAATAGGCAAATCACTATATTTCTTCGCTGCTAATATAGCTGCCTTCGACTCCTCTATACATAACATAGTTTCTATAATAATTAAATCTACACCAGCAGTAACACCACATATAACTTGTTCCTTATAAAGATTATATACCTCATTAAAATTCATAGTCCCATAAGGTGGTAACATGGCACAGGGTCCTAAATCCAAAGCCAATAATTTTTTTTCATCTGTATTTAATTTATTAAAGCTCTTTATAGCCTCTTTACCAATATCTATGGCTTTGAAAATAACTTCTTTAGGTTTATACCCATATTTTTTCAAATTTACCGCATTAGCACCAAAAGTATTAGTTGTAATAATCTGTGCCCCTGCCTCTAAATACTCTCTATGAATTTGTTCTATGAGTTTTGGGCTTTTTAAATTATAACTTTCTGCACAATCTCCTAATTTAAAGCCATGTTTCATTAATACAGTTCCCATTGCTCCATCACAAATTATAGTTGAATTAAAGTTTAAATTATTCATATAATCCTCCTATGTTCTTTTATATAGCCTTATTATATCAAATAATAAAATTTAAAATAAAAAAGTATTCTATTTCTTTATAAAATAGAATACTTTTTATAAAATATATTAAATTAACAATCTTAATAAGGTACTTGCAAGAATCAACATAAATGCCCCACCTATCCTAGAAGAAATTTGTGCAAAGGGCATAAGTTCTATTCTATTTGATGCTGATAAAACTGCAACATCTCCGGTACCTCCCATATTAGCCATGCAAAGTCCTGCTGTTATTGCTGATTCGATTGGGAAAAATCCTACTAATTTTCCACCTAATCCTGAACCAATAATAGCTCCCACTATTACAGCTAATACAAGTATTAAATATTGCCAGCTAAATGCAGCTACCACCTCTCCAAGATTAGTATAAGCAACTCCTATTCCAACTAAAAGTGCTGGTGTTAAATTTGTCATCACAAAAGAAAACCATTGTTTTGCAGCTATTTCAAATTTTCTTGGTATAATCCCTACTATTTTAACCACGGCTACAGTAATAATCATCCATGCATATGTGTGAATTGAAGGTAAAAACTTATTTATTATATTTCCAAAGGTATAAAATGTAACAGCCATTAATAATCCTATACCCATCATTTTTAAATCAATTGCACATTCTTCATCGTTTTCAACTTTTTCTTCTTTTATATCATTTTTCATTAACTTTCCATCACCTGATAAACTTGGTTTAATTTTTCCTAATCTATCAAGCAATCCACCGGCTACAATAGCCATAGCATTCCCTAATGCTACTGCTGGTACCATAACAGATAACATTTGTGAAGGATCTACTCCCATAGCTTCTCCAAAAATCTTTGATAAAGGTACTGCCCCAGCACCCATTCCTCCTCCCATAATAGGAATTCCTATATAGAATATAGCTTTTTGAGCTCCATATCCTGTAATTCCTCCTACAATGGCAACAAGACCTATTGCACCCAGTACACCACAAATAATAACAGGTAAATATCTAAGTGCAGCTTTTACTAGTAATTCTCTACTTATTCCTAAAATACTTCCTGTTATAAGTGCAGCAATATAAAAATCTAAAAAACCTCCGCCTTTCATAAACATCGTAATATTTTTCACGGAATCTTCTGGTAAAATTTTAAACATAACTAAAGCCGCTGAACCAAATATAATAACAATAGCTCCTCCACCTAAAAAAGTATTAATTATAGGTGTTTTATCCCCTATTTCATTTAATATGGCTCCACCAACCATCATTAAAGCTAATGCTCCAATCATACCTTTAGGTAATTTGCCAATATAAGTTGCAATTAACACTATAATTGATATAATGAAAAAAATGCTTATAGGCATCCCCATAATTTTATATTGTTCTTTCTTTCTAGTAACAGTCTGATTATTCATAAGTACTCCTCCTATATTTTTTTACTGTTAACCCCCTTAACAAAACTATAATTTTCATCTCCATATAATTATAGTTAATTACAAAATATTTTAAAAACATCAATTTTTCTGATAATTTCACTTTTTTTATACTATCCCTTGTTTTTACATCCTATACTTCATTTATTTTCAATATATCTATATAGTTTATTATTTTCACCTTTATATATAATATTTCATTTATAAAAAAACCTAAGAACATATTATTATTCTTAGGTTTTTTATGTATAAGTTATACCTTTTTTAATAAAATAGCTGTCATAGTTATTACAGCTAATAAATAAGGATAAAATAAAAATTTCATTATAGCAAAAGAACTAATTCCAGCTAAACTTGCTGCCATTAAAAGTTGTGCCCCATAAGGAATACCCCCCTGTGCTATACAAGAAAATATATCTAATATACTAGCAACCTTTTTAGGTTGTAAATTATATTCTTCACCTATTTCTTTAGCTATAGGACCTGTCATAACTATAGCTACCGTATTATTAGCGGTACAAATATCTATGAAACTAACAAGTAATGCAATTCCAAGTTTAGCTCCAGTTTCTCCTTTAATTCTCTTTTTTATAAATTCTATAACATAATCTATACCACCATTAGCTTTTATAAGTTCTACAATGCCACCTACTATTAAAGAAATTATTATAAGTTCTCCCATACCTAGCATACCTTTTGAGATGGAATTTATAAATCCCCAGAAATCAAAGCCCTTAGTATAAATACCTATAAATCCAGATAAAACTATTCCTACTACTAAAACCTTCATTACATTTATACCCATTAAAGCTCCTATAAGTACTGCTAAGTAAGGAATTATCTTTATAACATTAAAAGAATAAGTTCCATCTAATGTAGCTGTATGATTTCCACCTAAAAAATATAAAATAATTATTGTTATAATTGCAGTTGGCACAGAAAGTATTAAATTACTTTTAAATTTATCTTTCATTTGAGCCCCTTGTGACTTTGTAGCTGCAATAGTGGTGTCTGAAATCATAGAAAGATTATCTCCAAACATAGCTCCTCCTACAACTGCACCTAAAATCAACCCCATTTCTATTCCTAACTTTTGTGAAATAGCTACCGCCACAGGCGTTAAAGCCACTATAGTACCCACAGATGTTCCTATAGATAATGAAATAAAACATCCTATAACAAAAATCCCTACTACCATTAAATTAGATGGTAAAACTGATAATCCTAAATTTACAACTGACTCTACTGCTCCCATATCTTTAGCTGTTTGTGCAAAAGATCCTGCTAAGATAAAAATTAAACACATAAGAATTATGCTACTATTTCCTGCACCTTTACAAAATGTATCTAATTTTTCTTCTATAGTCTTTGTTTTATTCATACTAATTCCAACAATCGCTGCAATAACAAACCCTACACTTACAGGCATTTTATAAAAATCTTTTGTAATAATGGAACTTAGTAAATATACGATTAAAAATACACCTAAAGGCAATAACGCCCATACATTTCCTATGCTTTGTTTTGATTCTTTAACTTCCTTTAGCATTTGATTATTTCTCATCCTTTTCCCCCTTTCTTTATTCATATATAAATTTACTTACTATTATATTATATTATGAAGAATTTCTCTATTCAATTTTAAATTTAATGTAGAATTTTGTCTTTTATTTTCTCATTTACACATTCACATTATTAAACTTATTTTCATATACTAACATTGTAAATACAAAAATTTACTATAAACTACAAAAGGTGATGTGATTAACAATGGATAAAAATTTAATTATAACAGATAACTCTCTTCAAAATAGTGGTACTACTAATGGTGATAATGGTACTACTACTCCTATTAACGTTGGATATATTAAAGTTCTCAATAATGGTGGTTTTTATTGTTACTTTTCTCTAAAATACACCATTGATGGAGAAACATTCACTAACTCAACTAACGGATTTCCTTATCAATCCAAAGCAGAAATTCGTTTTCCTAAAGAAGCTACTAACATTGAATTAACAATAAAAATGGCTGTATTTATAGGAACTTGGCAAACTGTTTTGACTAAAACTTTCCCAACTGTTGTACAACAATGTTATATGGTATATGGAAGTGTATTTGATCCTAAATGTGTAGTAGTTCAATGTCCAGTAGGTGACAATGGTGGTGGAAATGGGGATACTAATCCTGATGTTCCTACACCTCCATCATTTAATCCTTGTTGTTGTCCTTGTTGTCCTTGTTGTTCTTGTTGCCCTTGTTGTACACCTTGTCATTATTGCGAACAACCATTTAATAAATGTTGTAAATGCTGTAAATGTAATCCTATGAATCCTGGTTCTCAAATGATGAATTATCCAACAAGTTATAATTATAATTGGTAATTTAGAACTCTACTATATAAATATCAATCTCCCTCTATGACTTAGAGGGAGATCTTTATTTTTACATAAAAAGAAAAACACTAGGCATTAACCTAGTGTTTTTCATATACGAGATAAGTCTATAAGCCGAGTTCTGTATTTGATAGTCATCTATCTAGGCCTATTGTTACCAATAAACTCAAGCGATACACCCGAAGACGGGACGGGCCGCCCCATATGTCTTCCTATTCGATCTTGCTCCAAGTGGGGTTTACATAGCCGCATAGTCACCTATGCGCTGGTGAGCTCTTACCTCGCCTTTCCACCCTTACCAAAAAAACTTTGGCGGTATATCTCTGTTGCACTTTCCTTAGAGTCGCCTCCACTGGGAGTTACCCAGCACCCTGCCCTATGGAGCTCGGACTTTCCTCTCCTGACCTTGATCAGCAGCGACTATCTGACTTACTCACAATATTCATGATATCATAAATTATTTAAGAAATCAACGAGTTTATATTGTCTTTTTTTACATTTTATTACTTTTAGTCAATTTTAGCACATATTAAAAATAATTATAAACATCTTTAGAAGTTTCTGCTAAAATAACTTGGTTATCTAAACCCATTTTTTCAATTTTCTTTTCTAATATTTTACTTACGACCTTCATAGCCGGCCATTCGGAATTAAAATGTCCTGCATCAATTAAAGCTACGTTTTGTTCATATAAATCACTTACATAGTGATATGTTGTATCTCCTGTTATAATACAATCACATCCCAAATTTGTGGCTAAAGAAAAATAATCTGTTCCTGATCCATTTATTAATGCAATCTTTTTAATTTTTTTATTTAAATCTCCACTGAATCTTAATTGCTCAATATCATAAGCTTTTTTTACTTTTTTACAAATTTCTTTTAAAGTAAATTGTCCATTTACCTTGATTATCCTACCAATACCCATATCAGTATTTTCTTTTTTATCTATTACTTCAAACTCTTTAAATCCTAGAAGTTCTACTGCAAAATCATTCAGTCCACCTTTAGTCGAATCTAGATTAGTATGTGCTGCATAAAGTGCTATGTCATTTTTTATAAGACTTATGACTTTTTCTCCTTTTATTGTTTCTGAAGTTATAGACTTAGGCTTTATAAAAAATAATGGATGATGACTTAATATAAAATTACAATTTTTTTCTTTTGCTTCTTTTATGACTTCCACAGTACAATCTAAACATACCAATATATTATTTACTATATTTTCAATATCTCCTACCATTAAACCTACATTATCAAAATCTTCTTTAAGTGTTAAAGGGGCATATTGTTCTATAATATCCATTAAATTTTTAACGGTTAAAGTCATTTAAACAACTCCTTAGCTTACTTAATTTTATATTTAATTCTTTACGTCTTTTTATAGCATTATCAGTGTCTTCTATTATGTACTTCAAAATATTTTCATATTTATTAATTAAAAATATAATATATTCTTTTAAAATCAAATCTTTTTCTTTAAAAAGCTTTTCACTAATTTCATAATAAATAGGATCCACCTTTTTTTTATGAGTATCATATTTTATTTTAAATATCTCATAAAATTTTCCATCCTCTATGCACATTTTTTCGTTTAAAATTTCAAATCCTTTATTATACAGATTTTTTCTAAATACATCTACATTTTGAACAGGTTGAATTACTGCATATTTTAGGTTTTTAAACTTTTCTATATCATTTTCTATAATTTCTGTTATTAAGTCTCCTCCCATGCCCGCTATTACACATGCATCAACCTCACCTTCAGAAACTACAGAAAATCCACCACCTAATCTACATATAATTTTATCACTTAATCTTTCCTTAAGTATATTCTTTTCTGCTCGTTCAATAGGTCCTTTATTTATATCTCCTGCAATAGCTTTATTACAGATTCCTTTTTTCACTAAATATATAGGGATATATCCATGATCCGTGCCTATATCAACCATACTATCTCCATTTTCAATAAGCGAAGCAATTATTCCCAATCTTTTACTTAATTCCATTTAATCACCTTTTCATCTTAGAGTTTATATTTTTACAGATATACCGCTAATATCTTAAATTGTAATATTAAAAATGTTACAGATATAATAAGTGCTATATAAATGAATTTATACGCAGACTTTTTATCGTACTTTGCATTAAAATGAGCTGCAAAATACATGCAAAATATTAAAGTCATATTCAAAGCGCCATACATCATTTGCTGAAAAGCAAATTGTTTTCCTGTTCCTGTTCTAGTAGGATTAAAATTAACATCAAAACTTAAAGGCATTATGTTATGTAATTTTCCCTTTAAATAAAGAATAAAAGGAAAGATTACAAGTGCAAAACAAATTATTGTAGAACAAATTAATGGAATCATAAATACCTTATCATTATGGAGTGAAACTTTTCTTTTATTTTTCAAATTACTTACAGATAATTCAACTATACCCTTACTCTCTAAAAAATTTATTATTTTTTCCGTTTTTTCTGGAGTAATAGCATAATTTATTTCTTTTGTCAATATTACAACAACATTCTTATTAGAAGTAATATACATTCTTGTAAGTCCTAATTTTTCAAGAAATGCTCTTCCCATAGCTATATCCTTAAAGGCAAAACCTGATAATTTTATTCCTTGCATTTCTTTTTCGGATGAAATTTTTTTATATCCAATTATATCTTCAAAAGTTATTTTTACCTTTCTTAAGCCAAAAAAACTATTAATCAATATAAAATTATCATTTATCATATATCTTATTGTAAAAGTTGAAATTATGTAATAAGATTCATATAAATCTAATAAAATTAATAATAATTTTATTAAAATAACCATAGTATATGAAGTTAAATATCTGCTAAGATAGATTACAACAATATTAATAAGTATCAATGCTATAATTATTAAAAATGTTTTAAAATTTTTATTTGGTTTATATTGTTTCATTCCATCACCTTCTTTCCTAACCGATACTATAATTTTACATTAAGTATATTCTTAATTCAAGTATATAAAAAATAAAGCACCCTATAGGTGCTATTATCTAATCTAAATAATCTTTTAACTTTTTACTTCTACTTGGATGTCTAAGCTTTCTTAGTGCCTTAGCTTCTATTTGTCTAATTCTCTCTCTAGTAACATTAAACTCTTTACCTACTTCTTCTAATGTTCTAGCTCTTCCATCATCAAGTCCAAATCTCAATCTTAAAACTTTTTCTTCTCTAGGAGTTAATGTATCTAAAACATTAATTAATTGCTCCTTTAACATTGTAAACGCCGCTGCTTCAGCTGGTGCTGGAGCTTCATCATCCGGAATAAAATCACCTAAATGGCTATCCTCTTCTTCTCCTATTGGAGTTTCTAAAGATACCGGCTCTTGTGCTATTTTCATTATTTCTCTAACTTTATCCACGGACATATCCATAACTTTAGCAATTTCTTCTGGTTGAGGGTCTCTTCCTAACTCTTGTAATAATTGTCTTGAAACTCTAATAAGTTTATTTATTGTTTCAACCATATGAACTGGGATTCTAATAGTTCTTGCCTGATCTGCAATAGCTCTTGTAATTGCCTGTCTAATCCACCATGTTGCATAAGTACTGAATTTATATCCCTTTCTATAATCAAACTTTTCTACCGCTTTAATAAGTCCTAAATTTCCTTCTTGTATTAAATCTAGGAATAACATTCCTCTACCCACATATCTCTTAGCTATACTAACAACCAATCTTAAGTTAGCTTCTGCTAATTTCTTTTTAGCATACTGATCTCCATCCTCTATACGTTTAGCAAGAGATATTTCTTCTTCTGGACTTAAAAGAGGTACTTTTCCAATTTCTTTTAAATACATTCTAACAGGATCATCTATAGCTATACCTTCTGGAACCGAAATATCAATTTCCTCTTCAACTTCTTCCTCTGCATTTCCTATAACATCTATATTCATACTTTCTAATACTTCATATATTTTTTCAATTTGCTCTGGATTTAAATCTACATCATCTAATTCATCCATTATCTCTTTATATGTTAGATTCCCCTTAGCTTTTCCTTTTTCCATAAGTTTTTTTACTAATTTCATTTTTTGTGCTTTATCCTTCATGCTATTCCCTCCTTCCGTAGTTTTATATTTCTCTAAGTTCTTCTTCTATTGTTAAAAGTTGCTCTGCATATTTTATTGATTCCTCAAACATTCCCTTTTCTTCAAAATGTTTCACCTTACTCATAATTTCTTTTTTCGACTCCTCTAACCTAGATTTTTTGATTTCTTTTACACAATCCTCTATAAAAATTTTTTTACTATCATCATTTTGTACAGGTAGTACTTTTATTTCATTAATATTAATCCACTCTTTATTTGTTTCCAAATCTTGACATAACAATTCAACTTTCTTTTTTAGATCATTACTTTCTAACTCTTTATTACCTATTATAATTTCAAATATTTTTTTATGTGATTCTTCTATAATATCTTCTACGTTTAATAAACTAATTATGTAATCTAAACATACCTTATTTAACATTAAATTCAAAATAGTACGCTCTGCTTTTACATAAGGCTCTTCTACATATAATTTTGCCCCAATTTTTTCCTTTATATTCATATTTTTTTTGAATTTACTGTTTTTCTGCATTTTTTCATTTAATAAGTCGTATATTGCATTTTCATCTATTCCCGTATCTTCAGATATTCTTTTCACATAAAGATTTCTTTCCACAGGATCAAGTTCTATTAACATCTCACTTATATTTTTTATAAAATTCGAAAGTGATTTTTCATCCTTAAAATTTGTTTTTTGTTTAGCCCTATCAATTTTATATTGTGCTAATGGAAGTGCATTTTCTAATAACTTTTTAAAGCTGTCTCCTCCATGCTTTTTAACAAATTCATCTGGATCTTTTCCATCTGGAAATTTTATTATTCTAACTTCGAACCCCTCACTAACTAAAATATCTAATCCCCTAAGAGTAGCTATTTGCCCTGCAGCATCAGAATCATATGCAATATATACTTTATCAGCATATTTTTTCATAAGTTTTGCTTGGCCTACAGTAAGTGCTGTACCTAATGATGCAACTACATTAGTTATACCTGCTTGATGTAATGCTATACAATCCATATACCCTTCTACCATAATTAAACTTTTAGTAGTATTATTTTTAATAGCAAAATTTAATCCATATAAATTAGTACCTTTATTAAAAATAATAGATTCTGGGGAATTTAAATATTTAGGTTTGGATTCATCTAATACCCTTCCTCCAAATCCTATAACCTTCCCCCTATAATTAAAAACAGGAAAAATTACTCTATTTCTAAATCTATCATAGTACTTACCATTCTTCCCCTTAGAGATAAGTCCTAATGACAATATGTCAATCTCCGAGTAATTTTTACTTTTTAAATAATCATATAATCCCGTCCAATTATCCATTGCATAACCTAATCCAAAACTTGCTATAGTTTTTCCCGATAAACCTCTTTTATTTAAATATCCAATAATTGTTTTATTATTTCTTAGGTTATTGAAGAAAAATCTAGCAGCAGCTACATTTATATCATATAACTTTTTAGTAGAATTAGTACTTTGTTGATTTTTATTTGTCGTTATTTCTATATTTGCCTTTTCAGCTAAAATTTCACATGCTTCTGGAAAAGACAAATTTTTTGTCTTCATTAAAAATGTAATTACATTACCAGCTTCTCCACATCCAAAACACTTATATATCTGTTTGTCTTGAGAAACCGTAAAGGACGGAGTTTTCTCGTGATGAAAAGGACATAACCCAAGATAATTTCTTCCTGTTCTCTTAAGTCTTACACTTTCCGAAACTATATCAACTATATCATTTTCATCTTTTATTTTTTCAATTATTTCTTCAGGTATAAGCAAAAAACTCCCACCTAACTTTCAAAATTTAATTAATATGACTTATTTATTATTCGACAAAAATAAAAAATATCCTTCTCTAATTAATATATTTTTTAAACTATATTTGTCATATCTCTATATTCTTTGTCTTATTTAAAAATTTTTATACAAGATTACATTTCTTTCACTCTATTCTTTCCCCTTTTCTATTTATACTATACCTTCTCACTGTATAAGAACAATATAAATTTAAAAGTTTAATAATTTATTTTTTATATTTTAATTTTAACTTTAATAATTTATAAAAAAGTTTTTCTTAATTATTTTATTCTATATTAAAAGCAAAAATTCCTTTTTATAAAATAGTTATAATATCTTAATTTCTATAATATGTTATATAGAAGATTGTTTAAAAGGAGTTGGATTATAATGCCATATAAGGCTTCTAAATATACTGCTTATGGTGACTTAAGCGCTTCTAATGTAAAACTTAATGTATTACCTTACTATAAACTTGAGAATAGTTCTATAGAAGAAATTAAATTTAAAGATACTGATAAACAAAGAGCTGTTTATAAAATTACATCAAATAATAATTCTTACTGTTTAAAAAAAGTTTATTATGATGCTTCAAAACTTTTATTCGTATATTCTTCTGTAGAATGGTGGTATAGATGCGGTATTAATGTACCTAGAATACTTCCAACAAAAAATAATGATAGATTTGTTAATTATAACGATATGCTTTTTATCCTAACACCATGGATTATAGGTGAAAAATGTAACTATGATAATAATAATCATCTAACTGCATTGATGCAAAACTTAGGAAAAATGCATAAAAAAAGTACTGTTTTTTTTCCTATAAAAGATAGTGAATGTAAGGAGTCTTGTAATATACTTTATAACTCCCTTCATAAACATTGGCAAAATATGCTTCAATATTCTAACTTAGCTTTTAAATATAAAGATAACTTTTCTAAACTATATATAGATAATTTTAATATCTGTAATAAATTAGGTGAACTTTCCTCCAATGTTTCTTATACTATTAATAATAAAAATCTAACTAGAAGTCTTTGTCATGAAGATTATGTAAATAAGAATTTAATTTTCAATCCTAATAATAAAATATATGTTATAGATTTTGATAAAGTATCTATAGACTTTATAGCTCATGACATTTCATATGCCTTACGAAGAATTTTAAGACGTGATTCTACTAATTGGAATGTATCATTATGCATTAAACTTTTAAGTGAATATAATGAAGTTTTCCCTTTAAATTTAGATGATTATAAATATATACTAGCATATTTAGCTTTCCCACAAAAATATTGGAAAATATCAAGAGATTATTATAGAAACATAAAAAAATGTAATAAAAAATCATTTTGTAAAATACTATCAAAATCAGTTGAAAATTGCAAGGAACAATTAGATTTTGCAATAAACTTTAAGGAATATATACAAGAAAAATTTAATACAAAATTTTAAAGAGTCAGAGTTTGTATTCTCTGACTCTTTTTATTTATTTTCTTGGATTTTTAATTTGAGCTTGTGCAGCTGAAAGTCTTGCTACAGGAACTCTAAATGGTGAACATGATACATAATCTAATCCAATATTATGGAAAAATTCCACTGATGCTGGATCTCCTCCATGCTCTCCACAAATTCCTAGTTTAATATTAGGTCTTTGTTTTCTACCTAATTCTGTAGCCATTTTAACAAGTTTTCCTACTCCCACTTGATCTAATTTTTGGAATGGATCTTGTTCATATATATTACTATTATAATAGAATTTCAAAAATTTGCCTGCATCATCTCTTGAAAATCCGAAAGTCATTTGAGTTAAATCATTAGTTCCAAAAGAAAAGAATTCAGCCTCTTTTGCTATTTCATCTGCTGTTAATGCAGCTCTCGGAATTTCTATCATTGTACCTACTTTATATTCAAGTTCTATATTGTTTTCTTTTATAATTAAATCAGCTACCCTAGTAACCACATCTTTAACATATTTTAGTTCCTTAACTTCTCCTACAAGAGGTATCATTATCTCTGGCACTATATTATATCCTTTTTCTTTTTTAACTTGAATTGCAGCCTCTATAATTGCCCTTGTTTGCATTTCTGCAATTTCTGGATAAGATACTGCAAGTCGACAACCTCTATGCCCCATCATTGGATTGAATTCATGTAATGATGCAATTGTAGATTTTAACTCTTCCACTTTTATATCCAATTCTTTTGCAAGATCTTTAATATCACCTTCATCAGTTGGTAAAAATTCATGTAGTGGTGGATCTAAAAATCTTATTGTAGCTGGTCTAAATTCCAATGCTTCATAAATTTTAACAAAATCTTCTTTTTGCATTGGTAAGATTTTTGAAAGGGCTTTTCTTCTTTGGTCAACAGTTTTTGATAATATCATTTCTCTAACCGCAGGAATTCTATCCTCATCAAAGAACATATGCTCTGTTCTACAAAGACCTATACCTTCTGCTCCAAATTCAATTGCCTTTTTAGTATCTCTTGGAGTATCTGCATTAGTTCTAATTTTTAAAGCTTTAATACTATCTGCCCATCCCATAAAAGTTCCAAAATATCCACTTATCTCTGGATCAACAGTTTTTATAGCATGTCCGTATACCTTTCCTGTACTACCATCTAATGCGATATAATCTCCCTCTTTGATAACTTGTCCTAAAGCTTGAACTGTCTTTTCTCTTTCATTTACTGTAAGTTCACCACATCCAGCTACACAGCAAGTTCCTATTCCTCTTGCTACAACTGCAGCATGAGAAGTCATTCCGCCTCTAACAGTTAAAATACCTTCGGCCGCAATCATTCCCTCTATATCTTCTGGAGAAGTTTCTAATCTTACTAAAATTACCTTTTCTCCTAATTCATGATGTTCTTTTGCTTCTTCTGCAGTAAAATACACCTTACCACATGCAGCTCCTGGTGAAGCCGGTAATCCTTTAGCTAATTCTTTAGATTTTTTTAATTCTTCAGCATCAAAAGCTGGATGTAATAATGCATCTAATTGTTTAGGTTCTACTTTAAGCAATGCTTCCTCTTTAGTAATTAATCCTTCATTTACCATATCAACAGCTATTTTTAAAGCTGCTTGTACAGTTCTTTTACCATTTCTAGTTTGTAAGAAATATAATTTTCCTTCTTCTATGGTAAATTCCATATCCTGCATATCTTTATAATGTTTTTCTAAGCCTGTTGATATTTCCATAAATTGCTTAAAACATTCTGGCAAATCTTCTTCTAATTTTGTTATAGGCTGAGGAGTTCTAATTCCTGCAACAACATCTTCTCCTTGAGCATTAATTAGATATTCTCCAAAAATACCTTTTTCTCCCGTAGAAGGATTTCTTGTAAAGGCAACGCCTGTTCCACTGTTATTACCCATATTTCCAAATACCATTCTTTGAACATTTACAGCAGTACCCCATTCTGATGGAATATCATGTAATCTTCTATAAACTATTGCTCTAGGATTATTCCATGATCTAAATACAGCTGTTATAGATTCTTTTAATTGACAAAATGGATCTTGTGGAAATTCTTTCCCAACTTCTGACTTGTAGTATTCTTTAAACTTAATTGCTAATTTTTTTAGATCTTCACATTCTAATTCAGTATCGAATTTTACACCTTTACTTTCTTTCATATCATCAATGTAACCTTCAAACACTGATTTATCAAGTCCTTTAACTACATCTGAAAACATTTGAATAAATCTTCTATAAGAATCATATGCAAATCTAGGATTGTTAGTTAGCTTAGCTACAACTTCAACTGTTTCATCATTTAATCCTAAATTTAATACTGTATCCATCATACCTGGCATAGACACTCTAGCACCTGAACGAACAGATACAAGAAGAGGATTATCTTTTGAACCAAATTTTTTATTTGATAATTGTTCAACTTTTTCTAAGGCCACTTTAACTTCATCGATAATTTCTTTTGAAAGTGTTTCACCATCTTCATAATATTTTGTACAAGCATCTGTTGATACTGTAAAACCTTGTGGGACGGGAATATCCAGTCTAGTCATTTCCGCTAGATTAGCACCTTTACCCCCAAGTAGGTCTCTCATCTTTGCATTTCCTTCGCTAAATAAATATACATATTTTTTGTTTTCCATAAATAATGACATCTCCTTTATTTAAATAAACAAGATACCTTAAAAACAAACACAACTAGGTCATATTTGTCCCACTCTAATTAAATTCTACCCATTATCACTTAAATTAATTAAAAATTTTGTTATATTAGTCTTAGAAACCTTTCCTATGACTTTATTAAAAGTTTTATTATCTTTTTCAACTGTTCTTACTACTGGTAAACTATCTACTTCATGAACTATTATTTTTTTAGCAGCATCATATACTGAATCTTCTTCAGAAATATATATAATATTAGGCATTCTTGTCATAATGATTCCTATAGGTACCTTATGAATATCAGATCCACCCATTGCAATTTTCAAAAAGTCCTTTCGTGAAACGGCTCCAACTAATCCTTCTACATCATTTTCAATAAATAACGTTCCAACATCATTTAAGAATAGTTGAACAATTCCATCATAAACACTACATTCCTCTTGTACTAAAACTGATGCACTCATTATTTCTTTTATCTTAATTTCTTTAAGATAATCATGAATTATACTATAAGAGGGTTTTTTAGAATATATATACCCAACTTTAGGTCTTGCTTCTAAGATTCCTGTCATAGTTAATATAGCTAAATCAGGTCTTAAAGCAGCTCTAGTTACACTTAAATTACTAGCTATTTTCTCACTAGTAATTGGTTGATTCTCTTTTACTAATCTTATTATTTCTTCTTGTCTAGCAGTTAGTTTAATAGCGTTCACCCTCTTTCTTTATTACTAAATTACTTTTATTAATTTTATTATAATGTATTATTACTAATATTACAATATATATTATATACATTTTCAAAAAAAATTATATATATGTTATATTACTAACCTATATTTGTATACACAATAAACGTTTTATATTATTTTTCAAATAAATAAGAGTAACTATCTTAGTTACTCTTATTTTGTTATTATTCCTGATCTTTTTTTTCTTCACAACAGCATTTATTTTTTTCTTCACAATTGCAATTTTCTTTATTATCTTTTGAAGAATCATCACAACAATCTTTATTTTCATTTTCAAAATTTACTGTATATGAATAAGTTTTTACTTCTGATGAATCATTACTTGAAGCATTATCTTTTTTTTCAAATATTTTTTCTTTAAATTCATTTTTAACTTCTTTAACTTTTGTTGCCACATCATCTACCGTATTTTTTATTACCGCATTTACAACTTCTACTGACCCATCTTCTTTTGTAACCTCTATAGTAATTTTGGTAGCCATTGCCACAATTAATCCTATTCCAATTAGAGGTGGAAATATCATTGAAAAAATTCCTGCAGCAATACCAGCATTAACTGGCATATCTACTATAACTTTATTTTCTTTTCTAACTTTTATTCTTGTGGCATTTCCTTTTTCTACAAGATCAATAAACCATTTTTTAAATTCTTCTTTTGTAGTAACCATTTCTTCTACTTTATTTTTAGTTTTATTATTTATTTCTTGTTCTAAATAAACTAAAGTATCTACTACATTTCCTTCACATTTTTCCAAAGCTTCTTTAGCATCTGTATAACTAACACCTGTTCTCTCTCTTATTATGTCTATTTTCTCTAGAGTTACCTTTTCCATTAAAATCACTCCTTGTTAATATAATTAAACATTTCTAAACTCTTAGGTTTTCTATTATATACCTCTAAAATAAATGATTGCATAAGTAAATTTAGTTCTTTTTTACTGTTCTTATCTAAATTTAACCTATAAATTTTTTCTAAAGGAAAATGTATCATGTATCTTAATATATTATAAGTAGAATTTGATATTTTAATACAATTTTGTTTATTGCACTTTGTACATATACATCCAAAGTTTGAAAGATCAACGTAGTTAGATATCTTAATACTTTCTCCACATTGAACACAATGCTCCAACTCTAATGAATATCCAGTATTATAAAGCATTTTAATTTCAAAGGCTCTTATTAATACTTCAATATCTCCTACCTTATTTTTTATTAAATAATACATAGTTATTAAATCTTTAAATAAATTAAAGTTTTTTTCTTCTTCTATACTTGAAATATCTATAAGTTCATTTATATAAGAACAGTATGTAATAGTTTCTAAATCTCTAATAAATTCTTGAAAAGAATGGATTACATATCCCTCATTTATCGTATACATACTTCTACCTTTATAAAGTACATAATCGCCAAAACAAAATACTAGAGTTGATGCTGAAAGTTTACTATTTCCTTTTTTAGCACCCTTTGCGATTGCAGATACTTTTCCTAAGTTTTCAGTATACATCCACAAGAGCTTATCATTTTCCTTATAGTCTTGAGTTTTTAAAATAACCCCTCTTGTCTTTATCAGGCTCAGAAAACCATCTCCTAACCCTATTATAAAATAATATACTCAACTTTGCATTAAATAATATGAATTTTTGATTAATTAATAATTAATTATAAATTAATTAATCTTTATATCCCAATTCTTTTAATAAATTTGGACTATCTCGCCAGTCTTCTTTAACTTTTACCCATACTCTTAGGTATACTTTTGCTCCTAGGAATTTTTCTATATCCTGTCTAGCATACTGAGATATTCTTTTTAACATAGCACCTTGTTTACCAATTATTATACCTTTATGAGAAGATTTTTCACATAGCATATTAGCATCTATATAATATATTCCCTTCTCATTTTTTTTCATAGAAAGAATTTCCACCGCCGTACCGTGTGGTACTTCTTTATCTAAAAGTCTAAGTGCCTTCTCTCTTATAATTTCCATTACAATAAATCTTTCTTGTCTATCAGTTACCATATCTTGTGGATAATATTTAGGTCCCTCTGGAATATGTTTTTTCATCTCATCTATTAATACATCTACGTTTTTTCCTTTTAAAGCAGACATAGGTATAATCTCTTCAAATTCAAAATACTCAGAGTAATTTTGAATAGTTTTTGCTACTTTTTCTTGTTCAACCTCATCTATTTTATTAACTAAGAGAAATTTAGGTATATTAACTTTACTTAATTGTTCTAAAATAAGTTTATCGCCCTTTCCAATTTCACCTTCTGGAGTAGTTATAAATAGAATTAAGTCTACTTCCCTTATAGCATCTGTAGCTATTTTAACCATATACTCGCCTAGCTTATGTCTAGGTTTATGCACCCCTGGAGTATCAACAAAAATTATTTGATAATCTTCTCCATTTAATATTGTTTGTATGTTATTTCTAGTAGTTTGTGGCTTACTTGATACTATCGAAAGTTTTTCTCCCATTATAAAATTATTTAGGGTAGATTTTCCTACATTTGGTCTTCCTATTATTGTTACAAATCCTGATTTAAACATTTGTCCTCCTTAAGACTTCTTTCTATTTTAATGCTTCCTTTGAAAATGCATAAGGCATAATTTCATTTAAAGTTTTTACCATGTATTCTTCTTTATTTTTAATAATAATAATTTTAAAATTTTCTGAAGCAAACTCTAAAATCACTTGTCTGCATATTCCACAAGGATATGTGTAATCTTTTTCATCACCTACTACTGCAAGCATATTTATAGTATGATGTCCTTCTGAAACAGCTTTAAAAATAGCAGTTCTTTCTGCGCAATTTGAAGCCCCATAAGATACATTTTCTACATTGCATCCAGTGTATATACTTCCATCTTCTGTGATTAAAGCAGCACCTACTTTAAAATTTGAATATGGTGCATAAGCCATATTTCTTGCTTCAATAGCTTTTTCAACTAATAATTTTTCATTTACCATGTAATAATATACCTCTCATTTAAATTTGTAAGTACATACGATTATATCATGATTTTCAAATTAATATAAGTATTAAAAGCGTTATTAAAAATCCTAATAATCCCCCTAGTATAACCTCTAAGATAGAATGTGTATTTGAATCCACTCTGCTTTGTGCCACTATAAGTGCCATAACATACCCAAGGAAAACTATCAAAGGCTGCATAGAATAATATGCAATAACTGTAGCTATACAAAATGCTACAGCACTATGACCTGAAGGCATTCCACCTTTTAATGGAGTTCCTTTACCTGAAATTATTTTTAAGATAACGGTTAAACAAACAACAACCGTTAATATGGCAAAAATTATATGCGGACTACAATTTTTTATTTTATATATTATAGTTTCTGTAATTGGTTTTACTCTATCCCAGAATACTACATACCCTATAATAACAGCATTTACAACTGATATAAGAACAGCCCCTGCCGATATATCTTTAGCACTTTTAACTAAAGGATGCCTATATTCTATAACCGCATCTAATGTATTTTCTATAGCGGTATTTATCATTTCAGATACTATCACAAATGAAATAGCAAAAATTACTAGCAAAAATTCTAATTTTGTTAAATCTGAAAAAAAGCAAAATAAAATCACTAAAATCCCTATAACAACATGTATTTGCATATGTTTTTCACATTTTATACTCTGTATAATCCCCATAATAGCATAGTTTAAACTTTGTACTAATGTTTTCTTTTTCATATGCCCACTACGCTTTCTAAAAAAACTTACTTATAAAATATGTGACAGAATTACTGTCACATATTTTATAAACTTTATTAATATTGCTTACATTATTAAATTTCTCTTACTACATTAAAATTATTCAAAATTTCCTCTTCTCTTTTTCTCATTACTACCTTATCATCCTCTTCCATATGATCATATCCTAATAAATGCAATATGGAATGAATTATAAGATAACAAACCTCTCTTTTAAATGAATGATTAAATTCTTCACTTTGCTCTTTAGCTCTTTCTAAACTTAAAGCAATATCTCCTAACACTAATTTACCATCATCTAAATCCATTTCACTAAAAGTATAATTTAAGTAATTTTCTTTATATACAGTATGAGGCTTATAATCCAACATAGGAAAAGATAACACGTCAGTTACCACATTTTTTTGTCTTTGTTCTTTATTTATCTCTTTTATAGTCTCATTATCAATTAATATTAAGCTAACCTCATAATCTTCTTTTACTCCTTCTTCTCTAAGAGTATACTCAATCATATTTTCTATTAATTCTATTAATTCTTCCTCAACTTTAATTTTATTTTGTCTATTATCTACTAGTAACATTTCAAATTCCTCTCTAGTTTATTTTATTTCTAACCATTAATTATTGCCACTATTATTATTTCTATTCTTCTCCATAGTAGCTAGTTTAGGGTACTCTATTCTTTCATGATAAATTCCTGAAAGTCCTTTTAAAAACGCTTTTTTTATTTTTTCTAGATCTTTCAGTGTTAAATCACTATCATTTAAATGTCCGTCATCAAGTCTTGACTTAATAATACTTGAAACCATATGTTCAACCTTTTCCTCTGTAGGTTCATTTATAGATCTTACAGCTGCTTCTGAGCCATCTGCTAACATTATTATAGCTGCTTCTTTACTTTGAGGATCAGGCCCTATATATCTAAAATCTTCTTCTAGTACATCCTCTGGTTTTTCACTGTTGTTTTTAGCTGTTATATAAAAATATTTTACAAGTGAAGTTCCATGATGTTGTATTATTATATCTTGAATACACTTTGGTATCTTATATTCTTTAGCTAATTCTACCCCATCTTTAACATGAGATGTAATAATTAAAGCACTTAAATTAGGTCCTATTTTATCATGTGGATTTTGTCTTCCCATTTGGTTTTCCTTAAAGAAATAAGGTCTCTTTAATTTTCCTACATCATGATAATAAGCTCCTACTCTCGCAAGCACAGTATTAGCTCCAATTGCCTCTGCAGCAAGTTCAGCAAGATTTGCTACAAGTACACAATGATGATATGTACCAGGTGCTTCTATTAATAATTTTCTTAAAAGCGGATTATTAGGATTAGAAAGCTCTAATAATTTAACTGTAGTAACTATATCAAATCCACTCTCGAATAAAGGTAAAAATCCAATAGTAAATATTCCTGATAAAATACTTGCAAGGAATGTAGCTCCACATGTTAATAATAAATCTTTTACATTATTATTAATTTGAATAATACATAAACACATAGTTATTACTGCATTAATTATTGCTATAAAAAAAGCTGAATATAATATATCACTTCTTTGATCCATTTTCTTTAAATACACCGATCCTATAACAGCATTTAACATAATTAAAATGATCACAGGTGCATTAAATTTAACCGCAATACTTAAAAACACACCATTGAAAATACTCATAGTTATACCTAATTTATAATTTAATAATAACGATAACATCATAGGTGCAAAAGATAACGGTATTAAATATGGTGTTATCAAATCTAGGCTTCTACCTAAAATTAAAGTTATTATATTAATTACACTAACTAATACTAAAAATTTATCAGCTTCATAAATTTTTCTTTGATATTTATATAAATAATATCCTTCTACAGCCAAAAGCGAACCAATTAAAATTCCTAACCCTACATAAATTATCCATTGAAAATTATTTTTATCCTCTAAAAAACCTAGTTGCCTCAAAAGTTCAACCTGATACTTTGTAACCGGTTCCCCCTCTTTGACAATTATTTGATCTTTTTTTACTTTAACTGGTTCTACACTTTTAAGCGCTTCACTTTTATAACTTCTAGTTTTTTCTTCATCATAAAATACGTTGGGCTTTAATTCACTTAAAGCAATTTTTTTACTTATATCTAAATACTCAGCTGTATTACTATTTTTAGAAAGTTCAATTTCTATAAAATAAGTTGATTTCTTTTTATCTTCTTCTTTTATTTTTAAATTTTTTTCTTTATTTTGTATATTTGGAGATTTTTTCGCATCATTTTCTTTCTTTTTTTCTAAACCATCCTCTTGTTCATAAGTACTTAACCTATTTAATTTATCACTAACTTCTAAAGGAGTTTCAGAGTTTATTTGATATTCATCATACACCCTTGTCATAGTTTTTATAATAGTATTCTTAATGACATCTGTGTCTTGTGGATTTAAACTTAACAATTTCTGAATTTCATCTAATGTCAAATTAATATTAATTTCATCTTTAATTTTTGCAGCTAATTCTTCCTTTTTTTTATTTAATTCTTCCTCACTAAGCTTAGAATTGCTTTTTAAGTTTTCATCATGGAACTTGCTATTTTCTGATACAATTTTTGAAAATAAGGACTCTATATTTTTCTGCATATTAGTTTTTACATTACTATCTATTGTATATTGATTGGGTATACTTTTTATAGCTGCTTCTTTCTTTTCCTTAGTAGACAATTCATCTTCTACATCTCTTGGAGACTTAATATCTACTCTTGCAATATCTCCTTCTTTGAGGGAATATTTTTCAGGTAAAACGGCAGTTATTAATATTCCATAAATAAAAATAAAATTTAAAACAAGAATAGCTATTTTTCTCATTTTCTTGCTCATAACAATTTTATTTGCTTCTCTTTTAACCATATTGTTTCCCACCCTTTATATAGGTTTAATTTTGCCCTTCTCCATTTTCATTTTTTTGATTTCCATCAATTCCTTCCTCATTTTTAACAATTGGATTGCTTTTAGCTTCACTAATTTCCTCTTCTACAATAATTAAAACCTTTAATTTACAATTCTCTCCTTCTTTTCTACTATCTTCTATCTTTTTAATAATCTTAATATTATTATTGAAGTTAATAGTAATATCGGAATACATTTTAAGAAGATTTTCTTTTATAATCTTCTTCTCATCATCTTTTGTAAATGGTTGTTCTTTTACTTCGTAATAGATTTCCTTTTTAACAAAGGAATTATTATCTTCTATTTTATCATATTTCTTAAATTTGTTTAAATCGTTTTTTAAGTAAATTTTTTTATTTTTTACGGTAATATACCTGTTTATTAACATCCTACCTGTTCTTATCCTTTTAACTTTAGGAATCTTGACTTTTTTTATATTTTCATAAAAGGTTTTAGCTATAACATCCCCCTGTGCTTTAACCTCATAGGTACTCTCTTCTTTACCTTGAATTCCTCTTACTAGGACATCTCCCTTTTTTACTATTTGTCCTTCTTCTACTATAGCAGTCCCAGATTTAGTATATACTCTTTCAATAATTCCATCCTTTTTAGCAACTAAATCACAAGGTGAATTATCTTCTTCTATTTTAGGTGGATTTTGTCTTTCTGAAATTTCAATTCCTAACTTAGTACCTTGAATCCTAGCTCTCACCCATACCACATTATTATTTTCTTCCTGAATGTTATTTTCCAACTTAAATATATCCAATTTTTCTTTTTTAATTCCTGGTTTAATTCCTAATGTTTTTAAATATGTTCTAATTTCATAAGGTGAAACATAGTTCTCTGTTTTTATATTAATAACCCATATATAATTTGATAAATAATATATAAGTACTATAAATAATGCCATACCTGTAAAAAAAGCTTTTCTTTTAAAAAACTTATTTTTAAACTTGTACATTCCAGCAGAACCTAATATTCTAACCCTTACTTTATGTTCTTTGGCTAATTCATTTATTCTACTTAATTCATTAGGTGAAATTTTGAATGTATAATTTACTATACTAATCTTTTTTATTTCTTCTAAAACAATTCCTTCATTACAAAGAATATTCACAAATCTTTCTGGCATAATTGTAGTAATTTCAATCTTAATTTTCCCTCTATTCATCTACATCACCACGTCTTTCTAGATTAAAAGATATAAAAACTCCACTTACAGTTATAGTAGTTTCACTTAAATATGCAATTTCAAAATTTCTACCCTTTAAAATCATTTTTCCAAGACATGTTTTAACTCTAATTTCATTATCTGTAAAACTTAGAATTCCTCCATGATTTTCAATGGTTAATTCTTCATCACCTATAATAGTTATCTTAGGTATTTTTTCTATTGCTTCTCTTGGTATATCAAACTTATTAGCCATTTTTACAGTTGATTCTCTAAAAAAATTTCCCAAAATGTCTCACTCCCCATAATTAAAAGAATTTTCATAATAATTTATGAAAATATTCGCTTAATTATGAGGAGATTATCATAATTTAATATAAAATTTGCAAAATAAAAAGACCCAGATTACTCTGAGTCTATGTTTTTTTATTTATTTAAATATTCTTTTACTAAGGTACTAACCAATTTACCATCTGCTTTTCCCTTTGTTTTAGGAACTATTGCTGACATTAGTTTTCCCATATCTTTCATGCTACTTGCTCCCACTTCGCTAGCCGTGCTAGCAACAATTTCTTTTACTTCAGTTTCTGTCAACTGCTGAGGAAGGTAATTTAACAGTATATTGATTTCGTCTTGGGCTGCTTTTACTAAATCTGTTCTATTTCCTTTTGTAAACTCTTCAATGGATTCACGTCTTTGTTTTACTTCTTTTGATATAATATCTATAACTATATCATCAGTAACTTCTTTAGACTCTCCACTTTTTTCGTAAAGCAGAACAGCTGCTTTTGCCATGCTAATTACATTAGCTTTAAATTTATCTCTAGCTTTTACAGCGTCTTTCCAATCTCTTTGTAAATCTTCCCTTAAGGACATTAAAACTTACCCTCTTTCAAAACTATTTTTTCTTTCTTCTCTTAGCAGCTTCTGATTTTTTCTTTCTCCTTACGCTTGGCTTTTCGTAGTGTTCTCTTTTTCTTACTTCAGCAAGAACGCCAGCCTTAGCGCATTCCCTTTTAAATCTTTTTAAAGCACTTTCTAAAGACTCGTTATCTCTTACTTTTATTTCTGACATCTATATCCCTCCCTCCGCTTGCCGTTTTTACCATTTTGCATGTACAATAATAATTTATTGTGGGAATAAATAGCACGTTATAAATTATACAACATATCCAAAGAATATGTCAATACAAAATTACCACTTATTAGCCTGGTGGCCATTGTAGGTTTCTACCGCCTAAAATATGAAAATGTATATGTTTTACTGTTTGGCCTCCATCTTCACCACAATTGCTAATTACTCTGTAACCACTTTCACTTATCCCTAATTCTTTCACTATTTTTTTAGCTACAAGAAAAATATGAGAAATAACTTTACTATTCTCTTCATTTAATTCATTTAAATTAGAAATATGTTCTTTTGGTATAATAAGAACATGCACTGGAGCTTCAGGACTTATATCTTTAAAACAATAAACTTTATCATCCTCATATACCTTAGTTGATGGTATATCTCCTTTTACTATCTTGCAAAAAATACAATCATCCACATCTTTCACCTCCTTTAAAAGCGAGGACTCTTTATAATATATTACCATATATGAAGTCTTCATGTACACTATTTAATTTAACTTCTAAAATTTTCCCCTCTATGTTCTCTTCGCTTTCTGCAAAAACTTTTATATAGTTATGAGTGTATCCTTCATAAGTATTATTTTTACCTTTAACTTTTTGTTCAAATAAAACTTGTTCATCTCTTCCTGAAAACTTTTCCATAAATTCCATTTCATTTTTAAGATTCAGTTCCATTAAAGCTTTACTTCTATCTTCTTTTATATTGCCATCTATTTGATTGTCCATTGTGGCAGCTTTTGTACCTTTTCTAATACTATATTTAAATATGTGCATTTTTGATAATTTTATTTCTTTTAAGAACTCATAGGTTTTTTTGAATTCATTTTCAGTTTCTCCAGGAAACCCTACAATTATGTCTGTTGTTATAGAAACATCCTTTATATTTTTTCTTAAATTTATTACTGCATTTTTATATTCCTCTGTAGTATAACGTCTGTTCATTCGTTTTAAAGTTTCATCACAACCACTTTGAAGAGATAAATGAAAATGTGGACATAACTTTTCAAACTTTGCCAATCGTTCAATTGTATCTTCTTTAAAAAATCCTGGTTCTACAGAACCTATTCTGATTCTTTCTATTCCATCTATTTTATTTATTTCTTCTATAATATTAACCAAATTTATATCTTCTTTTAAATCAACTCCATAAGAAGCTATATGTATTCCTGATAAAATTATTTCTTTAAATCCATGTTGTGCTAACTTATTACATTCTTCTAATACCTTTTTAGGATCTTTAGAACAAACAGCACCTCTTGCATAAGGTATTAAACAGTAGGAACAAAATCTATTACATCCATCTTGAATTTTTAAGAAGGCTCTAGTTTTATCTTGATATTCCTCTATATTTAATTCATCAAACTTTTTATCCTTAAGAACATCACTTACCTGTACAAATTGTTTGCCTTCCTCTTTGGCCCTATGTACCCAATAAACTATCTCACTTTTGTTTCTAGTACCTAAAACTACATCTACTCCTTCGATTAAACTAACATCATTTGGAGATATTTGTGCATAACATCCTACTACTGCAATAATAGCCTCTGGATTAATTCTTCTAGCTCTTCCTATCATTTGTCTTGATTTTTTATCGCCCATGTTAGTTACAGAACAAGTATTTACAACATAAACATCAGCAAAATCCTCAAAAGGTACAAGAGTATAACCATCTTTTATGAATTTTTCTGTCATAGCTTCCGATTCATACATATTTACTCTACACCCTAAAGTTACAAATGCTACTTTCATTATATATTTCCTCCTAAATCACCTAATTCATATGAAACTAAAGATACTGCCGTAAATCCTGCTGTTTCAGTTCGTAAAATTCTAGGTCCCAAGGTTATAATATAACATCCCTTATCTTTTAAGTTTTCAATTTCTTCTTCTTCAAATCCACCTTCAGGTCCAATTATAATAGCAACTTTTTTAATATTTTCTTTATTGACTTGCGTAAGCACATACTTTAATCCATGATTTTCTGCATTCTCATAAGGAACTAAGACTAAATCAAAATTATCTAATTCATTTAAAAGATTTTCGAATTCTTTAGGTTCATTTATACTTGGAATAATAGTTCTTTTACATTGCTTACAAGCTTCTAATGCTATTCTATTCCATCTATCTAGTTTCTTATATTCCTTTAAATCAGCTTTAACAACTACCCTTTGAGTTATTATGGGAGTTATATGTGTTACCCCTAATTCTGTATTTTTCTGAACGATTAAGTCCATTTTCGAACTTTTGGGTAATCCTTGAAATAAAGTAATTTCTATAGGACTTTCTGCTGATCCCTCTTTTGTTTCTATGATTTCAGCTCTAACTTCTTTTTTAGAAATCTCTATAAGCTTACATAAATACTCTTGACCTTGTAGGTTATTAATAATTACTTCATCACCTTCTACAAGTCTTAAAACTTTATATATATGCTTAACATCATCACCGTCAATAATTACTTCTTTATCATTAAAATTTTCTACAGGAACAAAAAACTTATGCATTTTTTCACCTTTCCTTTAAGAAATTATAGTGTTGCAACGATGCAAACCCATTCCCCTTCATTTTTAACTTCTAAAATCTTATAGCCTACAGATTTTAACTTCTCTTCAACATCAGTTCTTCTATCTAGAATTATACCTGAACAAATAAACTTCCCATCTTCTTTCAAGAAGTTTTTAACATCTTCACATACAAATTTAATAATGTCGGCTATTATATTAGCTACAACTATATCAGCTTTACCGTCTACTACATCCATTAAATTTCCTTCTAAAACTTCTATTCCATGAACATTATTCAATTCAACATTCTTTTTTGCTGCATCTACTGCAACAGGATCTAAATCTACTGCTTTAACATCCTTAGCACCTAAAATTTTAGCGGCTATAGCAAGTATACCAGAACCCGTTCCTATATCAAATACAGTACTTTCTTCTGTTACATTTTGTTCTAATGCTTTTACACACATTCTTGTAGTTTCGTGAGTACCCGTACCAAAAGCCATACCTGGATCTAATTCTATTAAAAGTTCATCATCTTTCTTAGAATAATCTTCCCAAGTTGGTTTTACAACAACTTTCTCACCTATTTTAGTTGGCTTATAATACTTTTTCCAATTATTAGCCCAATCCTGTTGGTAAATTTCTTCTTCCTCTACTTTTCCTTCACCTACATCAATACCCATTTCTCTTAATTCTTTAATTTTTTCTTCTATGTAAGTTATAATTTTATTAACATCGATATCTTTTTCAAAGTATCCTTTTACTACTGCTGCCTTTCCCTTATGCTCCAATATATTTATATCTGCAAAATCCCAAGTTAAAGGACCTTGTTCTCTTCCTAATATATCTTCTGGGTCCTCGATAGCTACCCCATCACAATCTAATCCATAAAATATTCCTGATATTGGTTCTAATGATTCACTCTTTGTTATTACTCTAATTTCTTTCCAAGTTCCTTCCATATGTATACCAATCCTTTCTTGTACTACTTCAACTAATTTTATATTTTACACTTTCAAGCATTTTATGTCTAGGTTTAATATGTAAATATAGCCCTTACAAATAATTTTCATTGCTTCATAAATAAAAAATTGCTAAAAATATTTTTCATTTTTAGCAATTTTTCATTATTCAACCTTCTTACTATTAATCTGTTTTTTTATCTATGAGATTTATTATATCCTCTTTGCTCATATTAATAGATTTCATAACATTTATAAATTCACTTACCTTTTCTTCTATATAATTTTCTTTTAAACTATTTAAAAACTTCTTATCTAATGTAATCTCACTTTGAGAATTTCTCATAGTGGTTATTAACCCCATACCTTCCATCTCCTTATATGCTCTTTGAACTGTATTAGGATTTACCTGTATCATCTCAGCAAATTCACGTCTTGAAGGAATAACTTGACCTGGTTGTAAATTTCCTTTTATTAATTCCTTCTTTATATATTCAATAATTTGGAGATATATAGGTTCCTTATCATTTAATTTAATATTCATATATTTCATATCTCCTTATAACTTACTCAACTGTAACATAAGCATAATCTTCTATTTTTTCAGCTACTGAAGCAAAATATAGGCTTTTGTTTTTATACAAATCTACTACATTTATATATCTATAACGATTTTCTTTATTTTGATAATTACTGGAAATATCAAAATAGGCTCTATTCCCTTTTACGTCTATTAATTGTATATTTTTTACGACTGTATGTTTTATATCTTTTACATTTTCAGCTAAATAAATGTTATTATACTTTTTAACTTCTTTCTTATCAAGATCAAAACATAATATGTCTAATTGATTATTTTTTAAAGATGTTGTAAAAAACATTTTATTTTGTTTAATTAAATCTGGATACACATTACACTTACTTTCAAAAGCTCCTTCTCTAGAAGTTTTATAGTTATCCAAAGTGATACTATTAATCATTACTTGTTTTTCTCCTTCATGTTCTTGAAAAGTATAATACAATTTATCTCCATACATGAATTGTTGTAATATAACTTCTTTATTGATTTCTATTACTTTTTCTTTATTAAATTCTTCTTTTTTTAAATCTATAGTACCACAAACTAACACTGTATTACATTTTTCATTGCTCCACTTTTGTAAATCAATTACGACTTTAACTTTGTCTTTATAAGGTTTACTATAAACAGAAATAACATTATCATTCTGTTCTATTAAGTTTAAAGGTATACAAAACTTTTTTAATTTGTTCTTAATTTTATCTCTATAATATACTTTTAAGAATCGTTTAACATTGCTAGTTACACTATCATTCCTTTGAATACATACATATAATTTCATTTTTTCATCTTCATAAAGATTTTCTCTTAAAATATCTACTAAACTCCCTCTAAAAAATTGTTTATCTTTTAAATCCTCTTCATTTAATCCAGTATTTTTAGATTCACATTTTACATTCTTTGTCTTTTCTCCATCTTTAGAAATTATTATTTTTTTCATTTTATATTTGTTATAAGGAAACTTATATACAATTTTATCATTTTCTAAAACACTTTTATTTCCACCTAAATCTTTAACTTTATAATTTAAATCTTCTTTAGGCATAATATTAAAACAATATATACCCATTATAACTACTGAAAATATTATAAATGTTATTGTCCAAATTTTTTTCATGGTTTCCTCTCCCCCTTATACATGTACCTTATTACATAATAAATAATAGTTTAATTTATAATTACAAATAATAAGAATTAAGGATAAAAATATATAATAAATTGCTGTTTCATTAGTAAAAAAATAAAGCTTTTCAGGAACTAACACATATAACAAACTAATACCAACCAATGATACTATACCTAGTATTAAACCTTTCCATCTAAAACTTCTCTCTAAAAGAACACAACTAAAGATTAAAAAAACTATAGTAATAATTATTAGTATATATACATTAAAATCTGTTATATTATATGGAAAAATATCTGATTGGTAACATCTTTGTGTAATTGCCTTTATAGGACTCATATCATAAAAAACTTCTTTAGATATCGAATTTTTTAAAATAATATTATCTATAAACAAGGTTCCTATATGAAGTGATAAATAAGTAGATCCTAATAAAAATATAGTACTAAATTTAGATAAAATAATTTTATGTCTTGATATAGGAAGTGTAAGTAAAGTATAGATAGTCTTATTATTACCTATCCATTCTCTAAGCCATATAATAATTGCATACAAAAAAATCACTAAAATACCTAAACATATAAACATCTTTAAACGATCATCTTTACTAACAATTTCAAATAAACTTATTCCTCCTCTGTCAGCAAGAAAAGTTTTAATGGTTTTTCCCTCATCTAAAAACATCTTTATCTCACTATTAATATTTGTTATTCCATCTTTTATAATAAGTAGATGACCTAAAAATGATAGAATAAAGAATGGTATTACTATTTTTAGACTTTTATAAATCTCGTGATTTAATAAGTACCAAAATTTATTTTCCTTATTTTTCTCCATTTTTATATACCTCCCTTAACTTATCCTCTATAGATAATCCTTGGTTCTCTTTTAATTCTTCCACATTAAACTTAGATATTAATTTTCCGTTTTCTATAAGTACTACTTCATCTGCTAAATGTTCTATTTCTTTTATTTCATGAGTAGTTAAAAGTATCGCCATGTTATCATTCATTAATCTAATCATAGATTTTATAAAATCTTCTCTTGTAAAAATATCAATTCCTGAAAAAGGCTCATCCATTAATAAATATTTAGGATTTTGACAAAATCCAATTATAAGCTTTACTCTAGCTATATTTCCTTTAGACAAATGTGATATTTTTTTAAGGTCATCTAAATTAAACTCTTTTAACATTTTCTCTGCCTTTTCCATATCCCAATTTTTATAAAATGTATTCATATACTGAAATAGTTCTTTTATAGTCATAAAAGAATAATGACAACTTATATCAGGTATTAAAGAAATTTTATCATATTGCTTATAATTTAATTTTTCCCCATCTATTAATATTTCTCCAGAACTTAGTCTTTGAAGACCCATAATAACTTTCATTATGGTTGATTTACCTGCTCCATTCAAACCCAAAAGAGCAGTTATTTTTCCTTTCTCAATATTAAAACTTATGTCATCCAAAGCTTTAACTTTTTTAAACCTTTTTACTGCATTTTTAACCTCAATCATTTTTTCCCTTTTCCTCCTTATGTATTAATGTATTAATACACTTTAAGTGTATTATAGCATTGATACACTTTTAATACAATAAGTTTTCAAAATAAATAAAAAATAGCAAAAAGACTTTATCTTTTTGCTATTTTTTATTTATTTCTTTAAATTCTTTTTAAAAAAGCCCTTATGTTCCTCTTGTTGAGGTTCTATTTCACCTGATGCCTCCATAAATTGAAGAATAGCTTGTTTTTGTTTTTCGTTAATCTTTTTAGGTATATCAACTACTACTTTAACAAATTGATCTCCTCTACCTGTACCATTTACCCTTGGTACACCTTTTCCTCTTAATCTAAACACTGTATTAGATTGTGTGCCCGAAGGAACCTTGTATACAACTTCTCCATCTACTGTAGGAACCTTAAGTTCCGCACCTAGAATAGCTTTAGATACACTAATATGTTCCTCCATATAAATATCATTTCCTCTTCTTTCAAAAAGCTTATGAGGAGCTACTCTTAAGTTAATATATAAATCACCTGATGGACCTTTGTTACTTCCTGGTTCACCTTGTCCTCTTATAGGTATAATGTTACCATTATCAACACCTGCTGGAACTTTCACCTTTATAGATTTTCTCTTTTTAATTTTACCTGTACCATGACAACTAGAGCAAGGATTTTCTATAATTGTTCCTAATCCTCTACATTTATCACAAGTAGTTTGAGTTGAAAATGCTCCAAAAGCTGTTCTTCTTTGCATTGTTATTCTACCTGTTCCATTACATCTATCGCATGTCTTTGGAGATGTTCCTGGTTTTGCACCTGTTCCATTACAAGTTTCACAATTTTCATGTTTATTTACTACTATTTCTTTTTCACAACCAAACACTGCTTCTTCAAAACTTAAATTTAAAGTTGTTTCTATATCTGCACCTTTTCTTGGTGCATTAGGATTAGCTCTGCCACTTGAACCGAATCCTCCAAATCCACCTGAAAATCCACCACCAAATATATCTCCAAATATGTCTCCTAAATCTGAAAAATCAAATCCTGCTCCATTAAATCCACCATCAAATCCTGCTCCAAAATCAGCCGTACCATATTGATCATATCTAGCTTTTTTTTCTGGATCTGAAAGTACTTGATATGCTTCATTTATCTCTTTAAATTTTTCTTCTGCCTCTTTATTATCTGGATTTCTATCTGGATGGTATTTTAAAGCAAGCTTTTTAAAGGCCCTTTTGATATCTGGCTCACTAGCTCCTTTTTCTATGCCTAAAATCTCATAGTAATCTTTTGCCATGCTTATTTTCACCACCTAATACTAATAGAATAAATTTCAATCTTTAATATTATATCTTATACTACATATAATTAACAACAACATTTTATACTAAATATTATTTTTTACTAAAATCAAGGGAGGGTTATTACCCATCCCTTGATCTTTTATCTTAAATTTTTAAATACTATTCTTTATCTTTAACTTCAAAATCAGCATCTACTACATTATCATCTTGTGATGCACTATTAGTAGTGTTTTCTGCTCCTTGAGCTCCTTCAGCATTAGGTGCTCCTTGTGGATTAGCTTCTTGATACATTTTAGATGAAATTGCATAGAATTCTTGAGTTAATTCTTCAGTAGCTTTTTTAATAGCTTCTAAATCTTCTCCCTCTTTAACTTTCTTTAATGCTTCTAACTTTTCTTCAACTTTAGCCTTATCTTCTGGAGATACCTTATCTTCTAACTCTTTTAAAGTTTTCTCTGTTTGATAAGCTATTTGATCTGCATTATTTTTAACTTCTATACCTTCTTTTCTTTTCTTATCTGCCTCTTCAAATTTCTTAGCTTCTTCTACCGCCTTATTAATTTCATCATCTGAAAGATTTGTTGAAGCTGTAATAGTAATATTAGCTTCTTTACCAGTTCCCTTATCTTTTGCAGATACATTAACAATACCATTAGCATCTATATCAAAAGTAACTTCTATTTGAGGAATTCCTCTTGGAGCTGGAGCTATACCTGATAAAGTAAATCTTCCTAATGTTTTGTTGTCTGCAGCCATTTGTCTTTCACCTTGAACTACGTGAATTTCAACTGATGTTTGACCATCTGCTGCTGTTGAGAATATTTGGCTCTTTTTAGCTGGTATAGTTGAGTTTCTTTCAATTAATGGAGTAGCAACTCCACCTAAAGTTTCAATACCTAATGTAAGTGGAGTAACATCTAGAAGTAATACATCTTTAACTTCTCCTGTTAGTACACCTGCTTGTATTGCTGCACCTGATGCAACACATTCGTCTGGATTTACTCCTTTTGATGGTTCTTTTCCTGTAAAGCTTTTAACTGCTTCTTGAACTGCTGGAATTCTTGTTGAACCACCTACTAAGATAATTTTATCTACTTCATTAATATTTAAGTTTGCGTCACTTAATGCCTTTTTAATTGGTTCTATTGTTCTTTGAACTAAATCACTTGTTAATTCATTAAATTTAGCTCTTGTAATATCCATATCTATATGTTTTGGACCTGTTGCATCAGCTGTAATAAATGGTAAATTTATATTTGTTTGAGTTGATGAAGATAACTCTATTTTAGCTTTTTCTGCAGCTTCTTTTAATCTTTGAAGTGCCATTTTATCATTTCTTAAATCTATTCCATTTTCAGCTTTAAATGTTTCTGCTATATAGTCCATAACTTTTTGGTCAAAGTCATCTCCACCTAATTTAGTATCACCATTAGTAGCTAATACTTCAAATACACCGTCACCTAGTTCAAGTATAGATACATCAAAAGTACCTCCACCTAAATCATAAACTAAGATTTTTTGGTTAGAATCCATTTTATCTAATCCATAAGCAAGAGATGCAGCTGTTGGCTCATTTATAATTCTTCTTACATTTAAACCAGCAATTTTACCAGCATCTTTAGTTGCTTGTCTTTGGCTATCATTAAAATAAGCTGGAACTGTAATAACTGCCTCTGTTACAGTTTCTCCTAAATACGCTTCAGCATCTGCTTTTAATTTTTGTAATATCATAGCTGAAATTTCTTGTGAAGTATAGTCTTTTCCATCTATTGTTGTTTTATGATCTGTACCCATATATCTTTTAATTGAGATTATTGTTTTATCTGGATTTGTAATTGCCTGTCTTTTTGCAACTTGCCCTACAAGTCTTGATCCATCTGCTTGGAAAGAAACAACTGATGGAGTTGTTCTAGCACCCTCTGAACTAGGGATTACTACTGGATCTCCTCCTTCCATAACTGCCACACATGAATTTGTTGTACCTAAATCAATACCTATTATTTTAGCCATTATATTGTACCTCCTAATATTACGAAATTTTATTTATTCTTAATGATTTGTTATTTACATTTAAGTATTTTTAATAAGTTGAAAACTTTTTAGTTAGCAACTTGAACCATGCTATATCTTAAAACTTTATCTCCTCTTTTATATCCCTTTTGGAATACTTGAACTATTTCATTTTTACCATAGGCATCATCCTCTAAATGCATAACTGCATTATGCAAATTAGGATTAAATTCACCATCTGTACAGATTTCTTCTATTTCTAGTTTTTCAAGAGCGGTAATAAAGCCTTTTATTGTCATCTCTATTCCTTGTTTAAGCTCATCTACAGAACCATCAGCTTCAATAGCTCTTTCCAAATTGTCAAGAACCGGTAAAAACTCTTTTAATATTTTCTCACATGAAGTATTAAATATTTCTTCTTTTTCCTTAGCTGTTCTATTTCTATAGTTTTCATACTCTGAAACAAGATTTGTATATTTTTCTTCTACAGCATTTAATTTATTAGATGAAAGCTTATTTTCTTCTTTTAGTGTTTCATTTTCCTCTTTAAGAGCATCTAATTGCTTTTGTAATAACTCTTTCTCATCTAATACTATAACCTTTTCATCCTGTAAGTCACTATTTTCCTTATTGTCATCATCTTCTACTTCTATTTTTTCTTCTACCTCTTCATTAAGTTCAGTAGAATCTTTAATTATATTTTCTTCATTGTTATTTCTAGTCAAAACGCCACTCCTCCCATTCATATCTTTCTATAAGAAGTTACTTACCATATATTTGTAATATATTAAAATTTAATTCTTTTATTAAACTGTTTATTGAAGAAATAACTTTATTATAGTTCATTCTTGTTGGACCTATTACTCCTATGGCACCTAAAGGTTTATCTCTAAAACCATATATTGCAGTTATAATACTATATTCTCTAGCATTAGTTAAGCTATTTTCAACTCCAATATTAATTTTAATGCCTTCTTCATTACTTTTTTTGCTTTCTTCCTCTCCAAGTATAAGTCTTAAATTTTCCTCATTGTTAATAAACTCAAAAAACTCTCTTGCTTTTTCTATATTACTATACTCTGGATATTTAAGTATATTAGTAGTTCCTTCTGCATATACTTCTGAAGTTTCCATATTTTTTAGACTTTTATAAAGCGTAGGTATTAATGCATTAAATATATCATCATACCCTTTTAAATCATCTCTTAGATTATTAATAACTTCTAAATCTATATCCTCAACGCTTAAATTAATAAGTCTTGAATTAATTAATTTATTTAATTTTAAAAGTATGTTTTCTTCAATTGGTTTCTCAATTTTAATTACATCATTTTTAATCATTCCATTATTAGTTATGATTACTACTAGTATGGTATGAGTATCTATGCTAATTAATTGAATCTGCTTTAAGGAACTCCGTTTTAAAGATGGAGTTTTTACTATACAAGCTAAATTTGTTAATTCTGATAAAATTCTTGTTGCTTCATTAACAACCTTATCTAATTCATATAATGCTGAACCCAATAATTTATTTTTAATAAAAAATTGTTCTTCCTGCGACAGATCTGTTAATTGCATTAATTTATCAACATATAGCCTATAGCCTCGGTCCGATGGAATTCTCCCTGATGAACTGTGAAGTTGTTCTAAATATCCCAGTTCCTCTAAATCAGCCATTTCATTTCTTATAGTTGCAGAACTAACACCTAAATCATATTTTTTAGCAATAGTTCTAGACCCAACAGGTTCACCTGTTTGAACGTAATCTCTAATTATGGCTTCAAGAATTTTTATTTTCCTATCATCCATGACTATCACCTCTTTATTAGCACTCATCATCATTGAGTGCTAATGACTATGTTTTAAAAATAACATCATAAAAAGTATTTGTCAAACCTCTTAAATGTACCTTATGTTATAATTAAAGTATAAATTCAATTTTATCTTGACTTTTCTTCTATTTACTACTTATTTCTCTTGTTTACTTCTCAACCTATTAATCCAAAATAAAATCGGCCATTACCACATTAGATAATTCAATGCCTCTCTTAGTTAATCTTAAATATTGTTTATCTTCTTCTAATAAATTTAATCTTTTATATTTATCAATAACTTCCTTATATACATCTTCTATATACATCTTAAAATTCTCATAAAACTTTTCTTTATTAACACCTTTTATTTTTCTAAGTCCCATAAACATAAACTCTTCCATAGAATCTTTTTTAGTATTTTTATGTTCTTCTATAATAGGATACCTATTTTGTCTTAAACATTCCATATACTCTTTAATATTATGAGTGTTCTCTCTTCTAGTTTGATTTAAAAATGAATGTGCTCCAAGTCCACATCCTACATATTCCTTTAAATCCCAATATACTATATTATGCAAACATTCCTTATTAGGTTTAGAAAAATTCGAAATTTCATACTGAAAATAAGAATTTTTCTTTAAACTTTCTAAAATATAATTATACATTTCCCTTTCTTCTTCTTCCGTAGGCAGAGATTTTCTATCTTCATATAATTTATAAAAGGGTGTACCTTCTTCTACAATCAAACTATATGCTGAAATATGCTCTGGATTCAATTTGATAACCTTTTCCAAAGTATCCTTTAAATCATCTATTTTTTGATTAGGCAGTCCAAACATTATATCTATATTTATATTATTAAATCCTTCATTTCTTGCCATATTGAAAGACTTCAAAAACTCATCTGCATCATGAATTCTACCTAAGATTTTTAAGAGTCCATTATCAAAACTTTGAAGGCCTATACTTAATCTATTTACACCCATTGCTTTCAAAATTCTAAGTTTTTCCTCTGTAAAAGTACCTGGGTTACCTTCACAAGAAAATTCTACATCCTCTGTCAATTTTAATTTTCCTATTACTTTACTTAGTTTATTCAAATTTTTTATATTTAAAAAGGTGGGAGTTCCCCCACCTATATAAACTGTTTTAAATATATTGTCTTTGTATAAAAGTAATTCAGAAGAAAGAGCTTCAATGTAATCATCCATAAACTCTTCCCTATGGACAAAGGACGTAAAATCACAATATAGGCATTTCTGTTTACAAAAAGGTATATGAATATATAGTGATTTTTCCTTCATATTAATTTCTCCTTTAATTCTTAATCATCAGTTTTTAATACTGCCATAAATGCTTCTTGTGGAACATCTACACTTCCTAATTGTCTCATTCTCTTTTTACCTTTTTTCTGCTTTTCAAGAAGTTTTCTCTTTCTTGAAATGTCTCCACCATAACATTTTGCAAGTACATCTTTTCTCATAGCCTTTATAGTTTCTCTAGCTATAATTTTACTTCCTACAGTAGCCTGAATAGGAATTTCAAATAATTGTCTAGGAATTAAATCTTTTAATTTTTCTGCAATCATTCTTCCTCTTGCATATGCTCTCTCTTCTGGAACGATTAATGATAATGCATCAACTTTTTCTTTATTTAAAAGAATGTCAAGTTTTACAAGTTTAGTTTCTTTATATCCTCTAAGTTCATAATCAAAAGAGGCATATCCTTTTGTCCTAGATTTTAAGCAATCAAAGAAATCATATATAATTTCATTTAAAGGTATATCATAGTTTAAAACTACTCTTGTTGTTTCAATATATTGCATATCAATAAAGATTCCTCTTCTATCTTGACAAAGATCCATAATAGCACCTACATAATCTGATGGTGTTATAACAGATGCTCTAACTATAGGTTCTTCCATTTTTCTGATTTCTGCTGGATCTGGCATATTTGTTGGATTTGTAATAGCAAGTTCGCTTCCATCTGTTTTATAAACTTTATATATAACTGATGGTGCTGTAGTTATAATATCTATATCGAATTCTCTTTCTATTCTTTCTTGAATTATCTCCATATGAAGCAATCCTAAAAATCCACATCTAAATCCAAATCCTAAAGCTACGGATGTTTCAGGTTCGAATGCCAATGCAGCATCATTTAACTGAAGTTTTTCTAAAGCTTCTTTTAATTCATCATATTTTGCACCATCTACAGGATAAACTCCACTGTATACCATAGGTATTGCTGGTCTATATCCTTCTAGTACCTCTTTAGTTGGATTTTTAGCATCTGTTATAGTATCACCAACCCTGGCATCCCTAACATTTTTAATAGATGCACAAATATAACCAACATCTCCTGCACTAAGTTCATCTACTGCTACATAATTAGGTTCAAAAACACCAACCTCTACTACATCATAAGTTTTTCCAGTAGCCATTAACTTAATTTTAGAACCTTTTTTAACAGATCCGTCTTTAATTCTAACGTAAGATACTACACCTTTATAACTATCATAGTAAGAATCAAAAATTAATGCTTTTAAAGATCCTTCTTCATTTCCATTAGGACATGGTATCTTTTCTATAACACATTCCAATACATCCTGAATGTTTAAACCTGTTTTGGCTGAAATTAAAGGTGCATCAGATGCTTCTATACCTATAACATCTTCTATTTCTTGTTTAATTTCATCTGGTCTAGCACTTGGAAGATCAATTTTATTAATAACTGGAGCAATTTCAAGATCATTATCTACAGCTAGATAACAATTGGCCAAAGTTTGAGCTTGTATTCCCTGTGTAGCATCTACAACTAGTACTGCACCTTCACACGCTGCTAAACTTCTTGAAACTTCATAGTTAAAATCTACATGCCCTGGAGTATCTATAAGGTTTAATATGTACTCTTCTCCATTTTTAGCCTTATATTTAAGTCTAGCTGCCTGTGACTTTATAGTTATTCCTCTTTCTCTTTCAAGTTCCATATTATCTAAAACTTGTTCATCCATTTCTCTTGCTGTAAGAGTTCCTGTGTATTCCAACAATCTATCTGCTAATGTTGATTTACCATGATCTATGTGAGCTACTATGCAGAAATTTCTTATATATTTCTGTCTGTTTTTTTGCATATTTTTACCCCCAATAAGAAATTTAAAACCTTTTATGTAAAATAAGGCTTTTTCTTTAGAATTAACAGTTAAAATTATATCATAAACTGGAGAGTATTTGTCAATACGTTTATATCTCTTACCCTAATTATTCAAAGGTTTTGTGAATTTTGGCAAAAACATTCCTTAATGCATTTTTACTTATCTCTATTCTATATTTCTTTAATTCTATTTTCAAATTAAAGGGACTATCTATATAATACACCTTTATAGGAGCTAAATTATTTTCTCCTAAAGTTTTTGTTATCTCTTTATTTACTGTTAAAAATCCAGTAAAGAAAATTACTAAAACCATAACTATTGTAATTAATTTATATTTTTTCTTTAACAAAAAAAGCACCTCCTTTTATAAGGATGTACTTTTTTTGTTAATTTTATTCATTTTTAGTTTTTAAATACTCTGCCATAACTCTGCCTAAATATTTGCATGTTGTTTTAGCTTCATCAATTGTATTAAAGTTAGTACCCATTTCTATAAGAATAGCATGTCTATTTTTATTTTGACTATAATAATAATTTATACCCCTTTTATAACTAAATATAGCATTTCCTCTAACTAATCCTGGATAATTTTTATTAGTAATATCTAACATCTTATCTACTATTTTTTTCTGGTGCTTATAATATGGATTAGTAGTAGTCATTACAAAAGCAAATCTAGCTGCATTTTCCCCATTTATTTTACATGTTACAGCTTTTTTAGCTGATGGAGAACCCAAACTATCTCTATGCAAATCTATAATTAAATCAAAGTCGCCATAAGTTTTTAAATATTTATCTAGGGTTTGTCCTGATTTAGGATAGCAAACTGAATAGTTATTATCATGAACTGTCTTATCATGTATTACATTTACATTAAAATCCTTTTCTAAAGTTTCTGTTAAAACATCACCTGCCGCACCTATACTATACTTAAAATCATCAGTTCTAGCTTTTCCTGGTGCAAATCCCTCATGTGTATGCGTATGATATATTAGTATTTGTGGCTTACTACTTTTTGCTTTATTTCTATAGGGAGAGTTTTTGAAATCTTTTCCCTCATTAGTTATAATTTCTTTATCTTTTATGTTATCTTTAAATTTGTGTATAGAGTCTTCCTTTAGATTAAAAAATTCATTATCTTTATTAGAACTTTTTTCATCCTTAGTTTTAGTATCATTGCAATTATTAAATACCTCAGAACTTACTTTTTGTTCTTGATTTTTTAGAAAACTAACTTCATTTTTTAATATTTCTTGTTTTCCTTTATTTTTGAAATCCCATAAAAGTTCCATGATCCCACCTGTTTCTTTACTACTTACTAACTTTATATTTGGGAAAGTAAACTTCATAAAATTTATATAAACTAAATCTAAGTGTTTTTCTCCTGTAAAAGCATTTATTTTAAGTGGCAACAAAAATGTAATGGAAACTATAGCTACAATAAAAAAACATACTATTTTTCTTTTGTTTAATACCTTTTTATTCTTAAAACATCCATCTTCATTCTGTGAAATTTTCCTTATGTAACGTGCCTTACTTTCGAACTTATTATTATCCATCTTAGCCCTCCTTATATATAGTAATTTCACTATTAATATATGAAGGGCTATTTATTATTATAACTATTTTTACCATTTTTAATTTATATATTTATTTATATCATCTAAATCCAAGGCAGGTTGAAGTGCTATATTAATTCCATTTGCCAATATTTTAGCTACAGATTCTATAACCATATCAACTTCTTTAGGTGTTACCATTAAATCACCAACATAAGGGTGTAATACTTCCTTAATCATTTTTTCTTTTTCTTCTCTATCTATTGAACCTAACATTTCAAAAAATTTACCACCTGCTTTAGCTTCTGCAGTCATTTGATCTATAACTATGTCAATAGTATCATTAGCTAAGGTAGCTGCATCTACTACAGTTGGAATTCCTACAGCTATAACAGGTATTCCTATAGTTCTTTCACTAATTTCTGTTCTCTTATTTCCAACACCTGCTCCTGGTGATATCCCTGTAGAACTTATTTGTATGGTTTTATTAACCCTTTGCATTCTTCTAGACGCTAATGCATCTACACATATAACTAAATTAGGTTTAACCTTTTCTACAACTCCTTTTATAATTTCACTAGTCTCCATACCTGTAGTTCCAAGAACACCTGGTGATATCCCACATACCGGTCTTATACCTTCATCAATGCTATCTGGAACTAATTCTTTTAAGTGTCTTGTTATCATCAGTTTTGACACTACTTTTGGTCCAACAGCATCTGGAGTTACATCCCAATTTCCAAGACCGACAACTAATGCTGTCATACTATCTTCTAATTTTATTAATGGTGACAAAGTTTTAGCTAAAACTTTACTTACATTCTCCATTGAATCCGTATCATAATGAACAAATTCAGGAATTTCTATAGTAATATAGGAACCTTTAGGTTTACCTATAATTTCTTCCCCTCTTTCATCTATAACTTTAACATCGGTTATGTTAATATCCCCTTCTTTATATTCTTTTACCTCCGTACCAGGAATATAATTTTTATTTTCCTCTTTATACATTTCTTGAGTCTCTAATGCCAAATCCGTTCTTATATTTTTTAACATAATATCACTCCTTATCCTATACCTATGATATAATCTTAATATAATTTATTTCTATTAAAATTAGGTTTTCCTAAAAAAGCATTAGTATTCTATATTAATATTTTTAATTAATAGTTTAATTAATACTTGAAGTAATCAAAAAAAAATGCTATAATAACCTGTGTTAATATGAACTATTACGCAATTTCTCGAAAACTGCGTATATACGTTACTAGAATATAAGGTGGTGAATTTGAATGGCAAACATTAAATCAGCTAAGAAAAGAATAAGAGTTACTGAAAAGAAAACTCTTGTAAATAAAATGGTTAAATCTGCTTTAAAAACAAGCATAAAAAGATTTGAAGAAGCTGTAGTAGCAGGAAACAAAGAAGTGGCTGCTGAAAAGTTAAATGAAACAATAAAAGCTTTAGACATGGCTGCAACTAAGAATATACTACATAAAAACAAAGCTGCTAGAAGAAAATCTAGACTTTCAGCTAGATTAAACGCAATGGCATAATAAAAGCCGGTGGAAACACCGGTTATTATTTTACCCTTTTTTATAAAATTCTTTTCATAGAAGCACCTTTTACAATAAGCATTTCTAATTCTGTTTTTTGTTCTGTGGATAATGTTTTTAATCTTTTCTCACATTGTAAACATTCCATATTCATAAATTCTAAATACTTTTCTGAAAAACTTTTACTCTGTAAAATCATAGTTTCACAGACATACGGATGTAACCTAAGCTCTGTAGCTATAGCATCCTTAGAATATCCCTTTAAGTTTCGCAATTTTATATCTAAAAGAAGTTTATATTGCCTTTGAATCATATATAAAATATATGTTATTTTTTCTCCTCTAAAAACTAATTCATTTAGTATATCTAAAGATTTTTTAATATTATTTTTGGATATTGAATCTACTAAATTAAATATATCATTTTCACTTTTTTGTGGTGCTATTTCATAAATATCTTCTTTAGTTATTTCTCTTCCATTAGCATAAGAACATAACTTTTCAACTTCATTTTCTATAATATGTGTATTACTTTCAACTAAATTACAAAACAAAGTAAGTTCTATCTTTCCAATTTCTTTACCCTTATCATCAAAAATCTTTTTTACCTTACTTCTTAGCTCTTCTCCTTTTAACTTATCAACCTTCACCAAGACTCCATTGCTACTATTTTCTATTTTTTTTATTTTTTCACTTGGTTTATCTCTATTAGAATCAAATAAATAATACATTATTAAAATACAATGTTCCGGAATAGATTTAACATAATTCTTAAGAAATTTATATACTTTTTCCTCTTCTGATCTATCACTTTTTCCTTCTTTTCCTTTAAGAAAATTTCCTCTATAAACCATTACTACTTTTTTATCACTCATGAACGGTAAAGTTTCACATGCATTTAAAAGAATATCTTCTGTAACTTTTTCTCCATCATATTCAACATAATTAAGTTCCATAAAATTTTTATCTAATATTTTTTTCTTAATAAGTTCTATATCTTCTTTTATTAAATTTTCATCTATACCACAAAATAAATATACATTTTTAGAATCCGATTCTTTTATTTCCTTTAAGAATTGTTTATGTTGTATCAAATCTATTTCCTCCTAAAACTCTAAGGCCTCTTACCTCTTTAACTGACGATTATTTTATTAAATAAGCTTTTCCAAAAACTTTTCCATAATTATTATAAAGTTTTTTTCCTCTAATCTCAATTATATATTTATCCCTAAAGAGACTTTTCATATACTTATCAGGCACAGAGCTCACTATATATGCTTTGTCCTCTTTTTTTATTTCAATTACTAAATTCTGTCTTAATTTTTTTAAAGGAATATTGTTATTTTCATTTATTTTATATTTTCCAATAGAAACTATTGTATTTTTACCTAAAATAATTTTATCACTAAATTCTTCCTTTACTTTTTTTAGATGTTCCTCATTATTGATTAAAAGTACTTTTTTACCTTTATATTTAAATATAGCCCCTTCTTCTTTTCCTAAATTTATATATGCAACCTTAGGTATAAAATTATATCCATAAAAAAATACCATTACAATAAAAGCTAGTGGTATGTATTTTATTCTTTTATATCCTTTTTTAATAAGATAAAAAGTAAAATAAAGAACTATAAACCATAAAACATGTATATACTCTAAAGTTATAGGCGGTAATATAACTTTAACTAAAAAGTTCTTTACTATATTATTAAATTTTAACACACCTTGCAACATATAAATATCTATTTTAAATAATATAAAAAATTTATTTACAATTAACCCTATATTCCCTAAAATAATTATTATGGAATACATAGGAACTAACAGTAAATTTCCTACAATAGCTCCTAAGCTTAATTTGTTGAATAACGGAATAGAATATAAACAAGATATAGATAAACTTGAAAGACTTATACTTATACTTTCATTTAAAAGTTTAGGTAATTTATAAAATTTTCTTTGAAGTTTTTTATTAAAAAGAATTATTCCTAAAACAGCACTATAAGATAATATAAATCCTGAATTAACACAATAGTAGGGATATATACTTAATAATATTATAGAAGAAAAAGCAAGTGCAGCTAAACTATTATAATTTCTATATATCTTTTTACCTAATTTTAGAATTAAAATCATAATAAAAGCTCTAATAGTAGAAGGTTTTCCTCCAGTAAATATTACATATAAAAAAGCTATACTTATTTGCACCATTATACTAGGAATAAACTCTAAAATTTTAAAAATAATTGCCATATGAAATCCTGATACACTAATAGCATGAACTACTCCTAAATTAGTTAATTCTTCTCTGTAATCACTGCTGATATACTTATCCTCTCCAAAACAAAGTGCCATTACTATAGACGTATCTTCCTCACTTAAACAACTTAAAAACTTTTTATGGAGATCATTTTTTATTTTATAGAGATTTATTATGTTTTTATTTTTCACTTTTTTAGAACTACTTATTTTAATACTTCCTATTATTCCTTTCGAAAAATTAAGTTCTCTTTTAAATTTTCCTCTTACAAGAACTTCTTCCCCCTCTTTTATATCATCATATATTCCTAAAATATTTATATATCTTCCTTTATATTTACAAAGTTTACAGTAACCTGTATCCTCATTAACTGTTACTTTGAGATAATTCTTGCAATCATAAGGTAAAGAAAAAGAAAAATACGCAAAGTTAAAGAATAACCCCAATATAAAAAATATACTTATTAAATAGAAAAACTTACTACCTGTTGTTTTAGCCATAATAAAAAAGAAAGATGTGGCAAAGGCCACACCTATAAAATAATCTTCATAAAAAATCACATAACTAACAGCACCTAAAAATAAAGCTAGGGAATAATATATTAAAGGATTGCCTATTATAAAAGAACTCTCTTTTTTCATTATTTCTCACCTTTATCATTTTTTCTAAATTATTCCCAATTTATAGAATCCTAATACAGTTACTATATTATTTCTTATCTATTTTTTCATACTCTTTATTAATATGATTATTTAGTTTTAACTCTATATCTTTTTCATCATCTAATTTCTTGGCATCTATTTTATTATTATCTGTCTCTTGCTTCTCTATTTGTTTATCTAAATTATTATCTGAATTTATCATTGTAACAGCTTTTTTACCATTGGTATAAAATCCAGAAGCACTCAATCCTAAAATCATTCCTTTTAGTGCCCTAAACTTCAACTCAGGTTCAGTAGAAAATATTAAAGATAATATTATCCCTAATACTAAAGAAACAAGAGGTGCAAAAGTTTTTTTTAATCCTAAAGACTTTAACATGCTTACTATTCCTGTTATTACAGGAATAAAAAACATATCATTCCCATTTAAATTAAACATAAAACACTCACCTCCTACTTTAATATATGAGGCTTATGTCGTTTTCTCTATTTAAATTTTCATTTTTCCCTTAATAATACATATACATTTCTTCTTCTTTTTTATTTTCTTTTCTAAAGACTATATTTATTAAATAATTTATTAATATAAGTATAATGATAACCACATATTTTTCCTTTAAAAACATATTAAAACTATATAACTTGTAGTTAACACTTTCTAATGTCATAAAAGCAAAAATATTAACTACATTTAATACCATAACAAAGTTTGATAAAAACCCTTTCAATATTTTTCCATTAACATTAATATTTAATGGACTAAAGGCAAGACCTATTCCTATAGAGAACATATAGAGCATTTTCCCTGTTTCTTCATTATATTTTATTATTCCAAAGGTATATGCTATATATGCTATAAGGCCTATGAAAATGCCCTTCAAGAAAAAAAATGTTGTAGACGACTTATCTTCCTCATTACAACTTAAAAAGTTTACATTATCCTCTTTTAAAAACACATCTTTTCTATATTGCATAAAGATAGATAAAACACCTAAGAATGTTACAAATACACTTATATAAGTTAATTGTCTTAAATCTAAAATAACTTTTTTATTAATATTAGTAGTTAATAACATTGATAAAACTAAAGCACTGGAAGTTAAAACATTTTGATTAATAACTTTTTTATAGAAATTTATTAATGCTCTACTTTCATAAATCATTTCAAAAAAGTTATTTATATTTCCATCTTTCATATATATATGTGTAATTTTCTTTAATATATTACTAACTTTTTCCCCAAATGATATAGTTACTTCTCCTTCACTTACATGAGGAACATCTGTAAGTTTAGATCCTAAAATTCCTATATGTGGATTTTGCTTTTTATGCTCTTGTACAATCATTACCTTTTGCTCTTCCGTTAATTTAGAAAAAACATTTTCCTTTGTACTTATATTTTTAACTTCGTGTTCTGCCATATATTTAAATTCAATTCCAGAATATATTTGATTATAATCTTGTATAATTTCTAATTCTTTTCCAAAAACTTTTGCACTAATTTTATTTTCATCTGTAAAAATTACAGGATTTAATCCTAATTCCACAACCTTTGTATTAAATTTATACGATTCTTCTTTTATAGGATTAATTATTCCCATTAGACCAACAAAAACTAAATTACTTTCTATATTCTCATCTAAAGAAGGATTATACTTAAAATTTCTGTATGCAAAGGCTATAGGTTCCATACCATCCATGGAAATATCTAATGCGCCTTCTTTTATAACTTCTATTTCATCTTTCGTAAGTTCTACTTCCATACCATTTTTTAAAACATGAGTACTTCTTTCTAATATTTTTTCCAAAGCTCCAACAACATTGGCTCTATACTTTTTTCCAATATTATTTATAGTTGTTTTTATTTTTTTATCCCCATCTAATGAAATTTCATTTACTCTAGTAAATTTATTTTGTAATTCATTTTTATAAAGTAAATTATTCATACCAAACTTAATCATGGCAATTTCTTTAATATCGCCTTTTTCTATATTATCATCTTTTATATAAGTAGCATCATTGCATAAAAGAGAAATAGAAATCAACCTTTCTAAAGTATTACTATTGGAAACCGTTATTACTTTATCTTCTTTTTTGGTGTTATTCTCATCATAATATTTTTCAACTTCAAAAGATGACGAAGAACTCATTTTTAATAATTTATTATCTATAAAAACTTTATTTATGTGCATTTCATCTTTAGATAATATACCTTTCTTATCTAAAAAAAAGGTTTTCATATTGGCTATATTTTTTAATGAAGTTAGATTTGTTATTTCAATACCTTTTTTCTTCTCTCTTTGTAAAAAAATCATTACTACAAGAATAAAAAATATTACTGTAATAAATGGTACTGCACTAAAGAAAATATTTAATATACTATCTAATACTTCTCTTTTATTCATACCTAATACAGTAGATATAATTGCTGTTATAAAACTTAATAAAACTCCTGTAATAGCAAACTTATTTAATGTCCCCTCTACACTTTTTAAAAATGTATTTTCTTCTTTATCACGATTTAATTGTGCTTTCATAATAGAGCCTATTTCTGTCTCCATTCCTGTAGACACAACTATTCCCTTAGCCTTACCCTGTTTTATTACTGTGGATTTAAAAACCATGTTACCGATTTCTGTTATTTCTAATTCATCTTCATCTAATTTTGCTGAAAACTTTTCTACTACATAATTTTTCCCTGTTACTGCAAGTTCATTAACTTTAAAGTTATTTGTTTCTATTAATCTTATATCTGCAGGAACATATGTATTAGCTTCTAAAAATACTATATCTCCTATTACTAACTCTTCAATATTAATATTCTCATGAATTCCTTCTCTCACAACTTCTACGTTTGATGAATTCAAAACTTCCAAAGCTTCCAATCCTTTTTGATCTCTAACTCTAAAATATATAAAAGTTGCTAAAATAAAACTATACATTCCTAAAGTAATAAAACTTAATTTTATTTCTCTAAAATATAATGTTAAGATTATATACAGTATTATAAAACTGTTCCATGGTTTAATAAGCTCTTTTAATAAAATCTTCATAAAAGAACTTTTGTTTGGAGTTAAAATCACATTATTTCCATAAGCATCTTTCGACTTTTCTACTTGTATATAATTTAAACCTTCATCTAAATTAGAATTTAGTCCTTTTAAAATATCAATATATGACATACTATACCATTTTTTCATGTCTATCCTACCTTCAATTTTAATAAAAATTTCTTTCATATTTAATATTCGTTTAAAATAATTATTTCTTCACAAAAAAATAAAAAAGCCGTAAGTTACCTTACAGCTTCTAGCTTACTAAAAATTTTTTTTATTGAAGTTTCCTTTTTGTTGTTTTCTAGATTTTCTACAATCAGGGCATCTCTTTGGTTCGTTTTCAAATCCTTTTTCTTTATAGAATTCTTGTTCTCCCTCAGTAAAAACAAATTCCTTTCCACAATCTTGACAAACTAAATTCTTATCTGCCATAATTGGCACCTCCTATAACTGGGATTTAAGAACATTCTAAGAATTATTCGCTCCCAACATAGGAGTTGATTCTTGGATATGTTTACTTATTTAAAGTTAGTTTAACATTATATTATTAACAAGTCAACTACTTTTTTCCATTAACCTGTATTATTTTCTGTTTTTTCTTAATATTTTTAATACACTTAATATATATATTCTTTGTTATACATATATTAAAAAAGACGGGCTAGATATCATTATTATGTATCCTAGTCCGTCGTAATATGTCATATTTGGCGGGAGTATGTGGGAATCGAACCCACCCATCGTGGTCTTAGCACGACAACTCAGTTTTGAAGACTGGCAGGCACACCAGCACCTATCTACCCCCTCGCTACATGAAATAGTATAGCATAGTTTTTTTTATTTATCAACAAAATTTTATATTTTTTTCATATTTTTTTATTCTTTTTACTTTTCTAAATTGTTTTTGTCATACTATATAATAATTTGGTGAATTTTATCTTATCTAAAATAATATTCTTTCATTTTCAACCCTCTTAGTAACCTTTATATTATCCATATGTTCTAAAAAGGCAACGGCATATTTTCTATTAGTATCTAAAAGTTCTCTGCCTTGTGAAGTAGATAATTTTCCATTTTCTTTTATAAAATTAACAATCTTATCTTTTCCTGCTATATAATATTTATTTAAAATTATATACTCTTCTGATATTTTAGAAAGTTCCTTGTTATCCAAAAGCATAGTGTATACCATTTTAAAAGTTTTCTTATCTTTTTCTGTTTCCTCAAGTTCATTAACTTTTAATGGATTATACTTTCCTTCTTCATATGCCCTTAGAATTTTTTCTTTCATTCTCTCCTGTTCTTTATTTAACTTTACATTGAAATCATAAAGAGACACAAAACTTTCACTAAATTTTATTATTTTTTCTTCTTGTAATATACCTAAAACCTCATCATATAACTTTTGTTTTAATGACATAGAAAATATTTTACTTTTAAGTTCCTCTTTACCCATACCTATTTTTAAAGGATTATTTTTATGATATATTTCTAAAAGTTTTTTTATTTCTTCTATTCTATTTAAAAGATAATCTTTATGGATATATACAGATTTATCAGTGGAATTTAGTTTTAATACCTTATTCTGTTCTACTAATTCCTTTAGCTTTTCTTCTATATTTTGTTCATTTTTACCTAATAGTTTAATAATTTGAGCCAAACCTGGGAAGGTATCACTAACCTTTTTGATAGAGTTTTCTATAATCCCCTCTGTTTTTCCACTTTCTTTTAATCTTAACTCTTCTATATAATCCTCATTAAACCTTTTGGCCTTTTTACTAACGGGACTTATAATTGATCCTCCACCTATAGTATACATAGGTGAATAACTTCTTATTACAAATCTATCATTTCTTTGGGCAGTTAATTCACTTTCCAATCTTAATTGTACAAAAGCACTTTCGCCTGGTTCTAGTTCATCTCGATCCAAAATTATAACTCTACATAGTATTTCATCAGTACCATGATATAATCTTACTCTTTGTCTATTAAGTAATGGCTTATCCATACTTTTTAAATAATATAACTTACAATCTACAATCATAGAAGGTTCCATTAAATTTTCTCCTGAAATAACAAACCCTCTTTTTACATCATTTAATTTAACATTGGCAATATTCAGTGCACATCTTTGACCTGCTTCACCAATCTGTTTACTTTCACCATGTACTTGAATACTTCTTATTTTACTTACAATTTTTTTAGGATAGATTTCTACAGTATCTCCCACTTTTACAGTTCCACTAAGTATTGTTCCAGTAACTACAGTACCAAATCCACTAACCGAAAAAGACCTATCTACTGGCAATCTAAAATGACCTTCTAAATCTTTTGACTTTATTTCAGAAGTAAGTTCATCTATATCATTTACTAGTTCATCTATACCTTCTTTAGTTTTTGATGAAACCTTATGAATATGAGCATTTTCTAAAAATGTTCCTTTAAAATATTCCTTTACATCTTCTTCAATCATTTCTAACCAATCTTTATCTACCATATCAGTTTTCGTTAAAACAATAATTCCCTTTTTAACGTCTAAAAGTTGAAGAATCTCAAAGTGTTCTTTGGTTTGAGGCATAATCCCCTCATCTGCTGCTATAACAAGCAAAACTAAATCAATACCACTAATCCCTGCTAACATATTTTTAATAAATTTCTCATGGCCTGGCACATCTATAATTCCAGCCCTTCGTTTAGATGGAAGATCAAAAAATGTAAATCCTAAATTAATAGATATACCTCTTTCTTGTTCTTCTCTTAAGGTATCTGTTTGCCTACCTGTAAGTGCTTTTATTAACGTTGTCTTTCCATGATCAATATGTCCTGCTGTCCCTATAATTATGTTTTTCATAAGCACACTACTCCCCTTAAAACTATTCTTTAAATTAATTCTTCTATCTTTAAAAATTCATCTACAATAGTCTTGAAATCTTCTTCAAAAATAGTTCTTAAATCTAAAATTACTTGTCCATTAAACATTCTTGTAATAATTGGTGTCTTGCTTTCTCTTAATCTTTTTTCAATTTCTTCAGCATTTAATTTGTTAGAAGATACCTTAATTACATAGGTCTTTATTCTTTCCGTAGGCATTGATCCTCCGCCTACCATAGAAAAATCTTCTTCTATTTTAAAGTCAAATGTTTTAATTTTTGAATTTAATCTTTTCTTTAATCTAATAGCATCCTTTTTTATAATATCCCTATTTTTAAGCAACATATTTAATGTAGGAATATTTTCTACTGCTTCTTTTTCATCTAAATAATATTTTAAAGTAGCTTCCAATGCCGCTAAAGTCATTTTATCTATTCTTAAAGCTCTCGTTAATTGATTCTTTTTCATATTTTCTATAAATTCTTTTTTACCAACAATAATACCAGCTTGAGGTCCACCTAACATTTTATCTCCACTAAATGTTACTACATCAACACCTTTCTTTAAACTCTCTTGAATTGTTGGTTCATAAGTAAATCCATATTTGTTAAAATCAATTAAAACACCACTACCTATATCCTCTAATACAGGTACTCCTTTTTTTCTGCCCAAAGCACTTAATTCTTCTAATGGAACAGTTTCTGTAAAACCTAAAATTCTATAATTTGATGTATGTACTTTTAAAAGTACTCCAGTATTTTCTGTAATATTATTCTCATAATCCCAAAGGTGGGTTCTATTTGTAGTTCCAACCTCTACAAGCGTAGCTCCACTATAAGTCATGACTTCAGGGACTCTAAAAGATCCTCCTATTTCTACTAATTCTCCTCTAGATACTATAGCTTCTTTATTTTTACATAAGGTATCTAAAGCAAGCATAACAGCTGCTGCATTATTATTTACTACCATGGCAGCTTCTGCTCCTGTAATTTTTACCAAAAGTTCTTCTATATGTGAATATCTAGAACCTCTTTTAGCAGTTTCTAAATCATATTCTAAGTTATTATAATTTCCAGCTATATTACTTACAGCCTCTATAGCCTTTTTAGTAAGAATTGATCTCCCCAAGTTTGTATGAATAACTGTTCCTGTAGCATTTATAACTCTTTTTAGTTTATAACCATTTTTTCTTTCTAATATGTTTAATGCCTTATTTATAACATCTTCTTTAGAAAATTCATCTATATTATCATTCAAAATAGCATTTCTATAAAATTCTATAGCATCTCTTAATGATTGGACCACTAGAGTTCTCATTTTACCTTCCATAGATTTTTTTATTTGTTCTTCTTCTAATAATTGATCTATTTTAGGTAAATTTCTTAATAGTTCCTTTTTCATTTAACTTCCCCCATTTTATAAAGTTATTATTCTACAACTATATATTTATCTTTTAATGCTAATACTTCTCCTATTATAGATGACTTAATCTCAAGGGTATTAAGCTCTCTTAAAATCTTTTCTCCTTCTTCCATAGAACAAGAAATTAACAACCCACCTGAAGTTTGAGGATCAAATAAAATATCTTCAAGCCATTGAGGTTGATTAATTATTTCATACTTTCCTTCTAGATATTTTCTATTATTATATGAACCTGCCGGTACAAATCCCATTTCTGCATATTCCTTAGCTTCTTCTATAAATGGTATTTTATTTCCATATAATTTTAAAGTTACATTAGAACCCTCTGCCATCTCATAACAATGTCCCATTATTCCAAAACCTGTTATATCAGTACAAGCATTTACATTGTGTTTAACTATAATTTCCCCTGAATACCTATTTAAAGTACTCATAATCTTAACTGCCTTATCATAAGCTTCCTTTGATGCTAACTCTGCTTTAATAGCTGTATTCAAAATTCCTGTGCCTAAAGGCTTAGTTAAAATTAATATATCTCCTGGTTTAGCTCCATAATTTTTAAGAATTTTATCTGGATGGACAAGTCCCATAACAGATAAACCATATTTAGGTTCATCATCAGATACAGAGTGTCCACCTATAACCACTGCACCAGCCTCTTTTACTTTATCTGCTCCACCTTTTAAAATTTCTCCTAAAATCTCTATATTTAAACAATTTGGGAAACAAACAATATTTAATGCAACTGTAGGTTTTCCCCCCATGGCATATACATCACTTAGAGAATTAGCTGCAGCAATTTGTCCAAATGTATAAGGATCATCTACCACTGGCGTAAAAAAGTCTAGTGTTTGTATAGCTGCCTGTTCATCATTTAATTTATAAACTGCGGCATCATCTGCCGTCTCTATACCTACTAAAAGATTACTATCTTCCATTTTAGGTAACTTATTTAATATTTTTGAAAGGGTCTCCGGCCCTATTTTAGCTGCTCATCCTGAAGTTTTTGAAAGTTCAGTTAATCTTTTATTCATAAGTATCACCCCATTAAATTCTCTTTTAAGTCTTTAAACTATGTTATTATCTTTCAAGCATATTTTATAATAATAATTAATTAATGTCCACCTTATCAATAAATTTACTAATGGTTTTCTCCCCTATTCCCGAAACATTTTCCAAATCATTTATAGATTTAAACCCTCCATTTTCTTCTCTATATTTTATAATAGCATCGGCTTTGCTATCTCCTATACCAGATAGTGTCTTTAATTCTTCCTTATTTGCTTTATTTATGTTAATCTTTTTATTATCTTTTTTAGAATCATTATTTTCCAAAGATGAATCCGTCACTCCTTGAGAAAAATTGAAAAAATCTTCTTTACTTTTTTCTCCCTTAGAATAAATATATACTACTTCTTCATCAATTAACTTTTTTGATAAATTCACTCTTATAGTATCTGCATTTTTTGTTAATCCTCCGGCTTTTTTTATAAGATCTTCAACACGACTACCTTTTTTTAAAGCATATACTTTAGGGTTTTTTATAGCACCTTTAATGTCAACCTTTATATTTTCTCCACTCTCTTCTTCCATTTTATTTTTATTTACATCTATATTATTTTTATTGTCCAATTCTTTCATATTATTTTTCACTTTTTCATTCATTCCATTATCTTTATCCGCATTATATACTATTTCTGTTTTATTTAAATCATAATCTTTAAAAATATCTTCATATGTATTGTCTTTTTTTAGATTTATAAAATATCCAACAGAAAATAAAATTATACAAATTATTAGAATACCAATAGAACCTATTATCTTTTTATTTTTTTTCACAAACTCCTTCCTCCTTAAAATAATTTAAATTAATCATATATAGTACATTATTGACATTTTTTTAAAAAAATATCGCATTAATTCCTGATTTTTGATATACTATTTTTATGTTATTTAAAATCCAATATGGGGGATGAACTAATTATGCAAAAAATAAAAAAGTTTTTTTCTATAGTTGTTAGTATATATGTGGTTAGTTCTATACTTTTTTGTAATATGAACTTAACTTTTGCTACTGAAAAAAACTCTCCAATAAACTCTTCTTCAGACGGAGTAATTTTAATGGATGCTATTAGCGGAGACATATTATATAATAAAAATATGGATAAACCTTTCCCACCAGCCTCCACAACAAAAATAATGACTGCACTTCTGACTTTAGAAAACTGCAAAAACCTAGATGAGGAAGCAACTATTAGTAAAACTTGCGAAGGTGTAGATGGTTCAAAAATTTATATTTTTGAAGGGGAAAAAATTAAAGTAAAAAATCTTCTATATGCCCTACTTCTTTCTTCAGCTAACGACTGTGCATACGCTCTTGCAGAACATATCGGTGGAACAGAAGAACACTTTGTTGAGATGATGAATAATAGAGCAAAAGCATTAGGATGTAAAAATACTAATTTTGTAAATCCACATGGATTATATGATGATAAACATAGGACTACTGCTCATGACTTAGCACTTATCATGAAAGAATTAATAAAGCATGAAGAATATTTAAAAATTGCAAGTACTCCTAGTTATATTATTCCTCCTACTAATAAAAGTAAGGAGAATAGACCTTTATGGAATGGTAATAAAGCTATACATACTGGTAGTGTTAACTATAATAAATTTTGCAAAGCTTCAAAAACCGGTTACACAATTCAGTCATTACATTCTTATGTAACATTTGCAGAAAAAGATGGTCAAAAACTAATAGCTGCGTTTGTACATGATCCTAATAAACAATTCTATACAGATTCTAAAGCTTTGTTTAATTATGGATTTAATACTTTTAAAACTGACAAAGTTATTTCTAAAGATCAAGAACTTTTTACCTATAAAGTAAGTAACAATAAGGTGTTACATTTTAAATCTGATTCGGATTTATATATAACTAGTAAAAAAAATAGTAAGAATAATATACAATTACCAAATGTTAACTTTGATAGTCTAAACCTTAAAGATAAAAGTTTAAAACAAGGTGACTTTATCGAAAATATTAATATTAAATCAAATAATAATACCTATACACTTAAACTTATAAGCGGTGATAATTATGAACCTGAACATAATATTCTTACAGATGTAACCCAAAATTATACTTCAACATCTACAATATTAAAAACTTTGTGTTACACTTTAATTGGTTTATTATTAATATTTACAATGATTATTATTATAAAAAAGAAATCAAAAAAAAGATAATAAAAAAGGGGCTGTCGCACTAAAAAATAGTGCGACAGCTTTTTGCGTAAAAAATAAATCTCCCACTCGAAAGAGTGAAAGATTTATAGTAAAATTAATATA